>DKYS01000035.1:24053-26324 GCA_002493395.1 Turicibacter sp. UBA7094
CGCCAAAGCCAGCTGTTCCAAATAAAAAGACCTTTTTCCCTGACAATTGCTTCATAAAAGCTTGAATATCCGCTCCACAAGAATAACGAGTCGACCAAAATCCAATAAAAATCGTATCAGCCGTTAATGCCTCATCAGATGGTTTCCCGCAATAAGTTGCCCCAACCGTCTGTTGAATCGCTTGTGCTAACTGTTCCGTATTTCCTGTCACACTACTATATACAATCGAATAAGTCATTTCAACGTCCTCCCGGATTCCTAATTTCTTTCACTATAACATAAAGAAAGTAATTATTCAATAGAAATAGGAATTATTATTAGATTTTAGATTCTTCATTTACTTGAAAGTGGCACAAAAAAAGCGAAAGAAGACAGGGGACCTTGCAACGAATGATCATTTATTTATGGGTGAGCGATTCCAACACGTTTGACGATCTTCCTCCGTAATCCGGCGAATCACTCGACAAGGATTACCGACCGCAACTGAATGATCAGGGATATCTTTAACAACGACACTTCCGCCCCCAATCACAACATCGCTACCAATCGTTACACCTGGCATCACTTGAACCCCGGCTCCAATCCAAACATTATCACCAACGGTAATCGGATACGCATACTCTAGCCCTTGATTTCGGCGTTCAACATCGATCGGGTGACCCGCTGTATGAAAACCACAATTTGGGGCAACGAAGACATTATCTCCGAACGTCACTTTTCCGCCATCTAAAATGATGGTATTGTGGTTGGCAAAGAAATTTTCCCCGATTTTAATATTGTAGCCATAGTCACACCAAAAAGGAGCCATAATGCAAAAAGAATCCTTCGTTTTTCCAAGCAACTTCTTCATCAATTGTTGTTGAGTGTCTACATCTGAAGGTAACAACTGATTATATTGATAACAAAGGTCTTTCGCTAAAGTCCGCTCGTTAATTAATTGTTGATCATAATTGGCATCATATAATTGTTGGTTTAACATTTTTTCCTTTTCTGACATTTTACTCAACCTCTCCTCGTATTTTATAGACATAACAACATATTCTTCAAAATTTTATCATAGAAAACGAGGGATTCATGATTTCCTTAGTCTAAAACCGATTACCGTTTATTTTAATGCTCACAAAAGCAATGTCCCCTACATACAAAGAACATTGCTTTTTAGTTAGAAAATGAGACCTAAAATCCGTTATTAGCAATCACCTGTTTATACCAATCAAAAGATTTTTTCTTCATTCGTTTTAAGGTTCCCTTCCCTTCATTATCCTTATCCACGTAGATGAATCCATATCTTTTCTTCATTTCCCCTGTTGATGCACTGACTAGATCGATGCATCCCCAAGGCGTATATCCAAGAAGGTCGATGCCATCTTGTTCAACGGCATCAATCATTTGTTTAATGTGTTGTTCTAAATAATCAATGCGATAATCATCGTCTATTTCCCCATTCGCACAAACGACATCGACAGCTCCTAATCCATTTTCAACAATGAATAACGGTTTTTGGTAGCGATCATACAAAGCATTCATCGTGATGCGCAATCCGACGGGATCAATTTGCCATCCCCATTCGCTTGCCTTCAAATATGGATTCTTTAATGAGGCCATTACATTGCCTGGATTTTTCTCGCCAGCGGTCGGGTCATTGCTTGCTAAACGAGAAGTATAGTAGCTAAAGGCGATAAAATCGACCGTATTTTCTTTTAGTATTTGTTCATCATTGGCTTCCATTTGAAGGTTAATCCCGTGACGCTTTAAAAACTGTTTTGCATAATTAGGATATTTTCCCCGTGATTGAACATCAATAAAGAAATAGTTTTCCTGATCCTTTTGCATGGCCTCTAGATAATCTTCAGGTTTAGGTGTATAAGGGTAGAAATTTCCTGCTGCTAACATACAGCCTATTTGGTTTTTTGGATTAATTTCCTTTGCTAACTTCGTTGCTAAAGCTGAAGCAATAAGTTCGTGATGTGCTGCCTGATATTTCACCTGCATCTCATTCTCGCCCTCTTTAAACATAATCCCTGCCCCCATAAAAGGAAGGTGCATTAACATATTAATCTCATTAAATGTCATCCAATACTTTACTTTCCCATTAAATCGTTCAAAAATAACACGGCAATAACGCAGATAAGCATCAATAACCTTGCGACTTCGCCAAGAACCATATTGCTTTTCAAGCTCAAGTGGTAAATCAAAGTGACAAATCGTCACAATTGGTTCAATTCCATATTTTAATAACTCATCAATAAAGTTCTCGTAAAAAGCTAATCC
>DKYS01000127.1 GCA_002493395.1 Turicibacter sp. UBA7094
AATATCAATCAACTCACTCGGAATCTCAGTCATCGCCTGCATAAATGCTCCGCCAACTTTCATGAATCCAAATAAAGCGGCTGCTAAGAATACTCCAATTGGAGTATTTAATCCAAGTAACGCCACGGCAATTCCATCATATCCTTGAGTCGGTAACACCCCGATTTTAATATGGTCCGTATATCCAACATAAAACGTTGCTCCAGCAAGACCGGCTAATACTCCGGCAATAATCATCGAAAGGATGACATTACGTGTTGCCTTCATTCCAGCATACTCCGCTGCATGGTGATTGTATCCAACCGCCTTTAATTCATAACCAAATGTCGTTTTTTCTAAAATGAACCAAATAACGACACAAGCAATCACTGCAAAAACTAAACCTAAATTGACGGCTGATCCACTAAAAAACTCGGTCATACCTGCTACTTTTAATGAAGCTGTTTGTGCAATCGTTGCCGATTCTGTTGAATATTTTCCTGGAATAAGCACTTTAACTGCATATTGTACGCCCCAAAGTGCAATATAATTCATCATAATTGAGGTAACAACTTCATGGATTTTAAATTTAGCCTTCAAAATCCCTGGTACAATTGCCCAGATACCCCCAGCAATCATCGCCCCTAAGACAACAACAATCAGATGAATGACACGCGGTAAATCGAAGGCTACTCCTAAATACACCGCCATAAATCCACCCACTAACATTTGTCCAGGAACCCCAATATTAAATAACCCTGTTCTAAATGCAAAGGCTACTGATAACCCCGTTAAAATTAACGGCGTCATTTGTAATAATCCATTCCCAAATTGTTTTAAATCTCCTGATAGAATTCCTTTAAAACCACCTTGGAATAAGTAAGTAAATCCCTCAAAAGGATTATACCCAATCATAAATAAGACAATAAATCCAACTAAAAATCCGAGAATAACTGAAGCAAAAGGCGCTAACTTCTTTTGAACAGCATCATCTGATAAATCAAACTTCAAATTCTTCATTACTGTTCACCTCTTTCACGTCCGGCTCCTGCCATTAATAACCCAATTTCTTGTTCATTCGTTTGCGCAGCATCTAAAATACCGACAATTTCACCTTCATAAATCACGGCAATTCGGTCAGATACATTTAAAATCTCATCCAATTCAAGGGAAATTAATAAAACCCCACGTCCTTTATCGCGCTCTTCGATTAATTCACGATGAACATATTCAATCGCTCCAACGTCAAGTCCGCGTGTCGGTTGAGCAGCAATTAATAGCTTCGGTGATCGTACAACTTCTCGACCAATGATTGCCTTTTGCTGATTTCCACCTGACATGCTACGGGTAATCGTTTGACTTCCTTGCCCACTACGTACATCAAATCGTTCAATCAACCTCTCTGACTGCTCACGAATCGCCTGGCGATTTAAAATTCCACCTTTACTAAATGGCGCTTGATAATAGTTTTGTAAGATAAAGTTATCCTCTAATGAATACTCTAACACAAGTCCATGTTTGTGACGATCCTCAGGAATATGACCAATTCCCGCTTCTGTTCTTTTTCGGACCGATAAACGACTAATATCTTCTCCATTTAATTTAACCGTTCCGCTATCTGCCGGGCGCAACCCTGTAATCGCCTCAATTAATTCCGTTTGGCCATTTCCTTCAATTCCGGCTACCCCTAAGATTTCACCTTCATATACTGTTAAAGATAAGTGCTTTAATGCATCAACGCCACGCGCGTTCTTTACACATAAATCGCTCACTTCAAGAACTGGCGCACCCGTTTTTGCAACTTTTTTATCTAATTTAAACGTTACTTTACGTCCAACCATTAAATCAGCTAAATCTTGCTCTGTCACCTCATCCACAACGACCGTCCCGATTCCTTTCCCTTTACGAATAATCGTACAATGTTTAGCAATTGCCTTAATCTCTTTCAATTTATGCGTAATCACAATAATTGATTTTCCTTCAGCGGTTAACTGTTTCATAATCTTCATGAGATGTTCAATTTCTTGCGGAGTTAAGACAGCGGTCGGTTCATCAAAAATTAAAATATCTGCATTACGATAAAGCATCTTTAAGATTTCGACACGTTGTTGCATTCCGACAGAAATATCTTCAATCTTTGCATAGGGATCAACGTGTAAATTATAACGTTTTGATAATTCCGCTACACGCTTCGCCGCCTTTTTAATATCAACGCAACCTCCAAAACGTTTTGGTTCACTTCCTAAAATAATATTTTCCGTCACTGTAAAGTTATGTACTAATTTAAAGTGTTGGTGAACCATTCCAATACCAAGCTCTGTTGCAATATTCGGATTTGTAATTTTCACTTCTTTTCCACGTACTTTAATGCATCCGCTCTCCGGTTTATACATTCCGAATAAAACACTCATTAAGGTTGATTTACCCGCACCATTTTCTCCTAAAAGAGCATGAATTTCTCCTGGTTCTACCTGCAACGTAATATTATCATTCGCCTTAATTCCTGGAAACTCTTTTGTGATATTGAGCATCTCAATTACATATTCCATTGCTTTACCCCTTTCTATACACTTTGTTCTGTCCTCAGTAGCACCCTGTATGTGTCCTCATCCAAGTTACTGCTACTAACCTGCTCTCACCTGGTCATCGCTTCAATAAAAATAGTGCCATCAATCAAATTCATGAAGATACGCATTCAATCATTAAGCAAAGCAAATTGAGTCTATTAAACATTAGGTGATAAAAACGATTGTAAAAATCGCCTATTCTTATTTATTATAGAATAATTTAAATAAACTAATCAATAAAAAATATCGAATCTTGTAATATTTTATCTCACTTTACCCCTTATTAGTTGTTTTAGTTAAAAATGTCCATCCCTTGATGACGGCGCCTAATCCCATTTACAAAAAAAGATAATAAGATCCTTAAAGAATTCTTATTATCTTTTCACGTTTAGTTAAAAATTATTACTCTCCTGATAAGTTAAGAGCCTCAAAATTATATCCGTATTCTGTTAATTTTGCTTTGACTGCATCTAATTCACTAGGAAGAGATAAAGCCCCAGATTTTAATGACGAAAGAACTTCATCTAACTTCTCTTTTGTTGCATCTGATAAATTTGGATTTTCTTCTGGTAATCCAATTCCATCATTTTGCGCATTCATCGTAATAACTTCTCCGCCTTTAAACGTCCCCTTCACGGCTTCATCAATTTTTGCGTAAGCTGCATTGTCGATACGTTTAATTGCTGACGTTAAAATAACTGAACGTCCGTCAGATAAAAGTCCATCTTCATATTGATCCACGTCTACACCAATAACATGAACATCTTTTGAAGCCTCAGCACGTTCTTTCGCTTCAGCGATAACACCGTTTCCAACCCCACCAGCTGCTACGAAGATGATATCGATTCCTTTATCGTACATTCCACCAGCTTGAGCTTTTCCACCAGCTACATCATTGAATGTCCCATTGTATAAATAATCAGCAATTTCAACATTTGTTCCTAAATTAGCATTCGCATAGGCAACCCCCATTGCAAATCCATATCCAAAATTTTGAACACTCGGAATAACCATTCCGCCAATAAATCCAACTTTATTTGTTTTTGTTTCTAAAGCTGCTGCAACGCCAGCTAAAAATCCACCTTCTTGTTCAGCAAAATAAATAGCCGATGTATTTTCAGCTGCCCCACCTGTCGGTTGCCCATCAAGAATAACAAATTTCTTATCTGGATTTTCTTCTTGTAATTGAGCGATTGCTTCCTCAAACTTAAATCCTGGCGCAATAATCATTTCATGCCCTGATGCTAACAAATTATTTGCAGCTTCTAAATAATCTTGGGTTGCTTCCCCTGCTGGCTTGATATACTTTGAAGTAATTGTTCCATTTTCCTCTTCGTAACGTTGAATTCCTTCCCAAGTCCCTTGATTAAACGATTTATCATCGATCGTTCCAGAGTCTGTCATCATTCCCACTTTAAGTTTTGCGTCTGTTGATGCTCCTTGTGATTCATTGTTAACTGCTCCCTTACCGCAAGCAGCTAACCCAACTGTAGCTGCTAGAGCAAGTGTTAGCATTGAAACTTTCTTTTTCATATTTGTATGGCCTCCTCATAATAAATACACCTTAAGTGTAACAAATTCTGTTTTTTTTGTAAAGAAACAATTACATTTATTTGCTTTTTTTCTCATTAAAACAAAAGATTTTCCATTCTTTTCACAGTGAATAATAAAAAGGGGCCTCCTATCCTCGAGGCCACACCTTTAAAACTATTTTTATCAATCTTTTGACTTCATTTATTATTTATAGCTAATCGCACTTGAATCATACCCAACTTCAGATAAGTAAGTTTCTAATGCATCGCTTGTTGATGGCACAACAATTTCATCTGATTTAATTTTCGCTAATACGTCATCAACTTTTTCTTGTGTCTCTGTACTTAAATTAGGATTTTTTTCTGGTAAACCAATTCCATCTGTTTTAGCATCCATTGTAATCTTTTGTCCACCAGGGAAATTTCCTTCACCGTAAGCTTTTAATGCTTCATACACAGCTGTTCCCACTTGTTTAATAGCAGATGTTAAAATAACTGAATGCCCATCACTCATTAATCCTTCGTCGTACTGATCAACGTCTACTCCAATTACATAAACGTTATCTCCATTTTCTGTACGAACTTTTGCCTCATTAATAACCCCGTTTCCAACTGCTGCTGCTGCCGAGAAGATGATATCAATCCCTTTATCATACATTCCGCCAGCCATCATTTGTCCACCTTGAACATCATTGAATGTTCCTTGATATTGGTAATCAGCGACTTCAACATTTGTTCCAAACGTTTTATTAGCATAAGCAACTCCCGCTACATATCCCCAACCAAAACGTTCAACCGCAGGGATTTGCATTCCACCAATAAATCCAACTTTACCTGTTTGAGATTGTAACGCTGCAGCAACTCCTGATAAAAATCCAGCTTCTTGCTCAGCAAAGAAAATAGACAGTGTATTTTCCCCAATCGGTTGTGGCTCTCCCTCTAAAATGACAAATGAAACATCCGGATTAGCCACTTGAAGTTCTGTAATGGCCTCTTCAAATTTATATCCTGGCGCAACAATGACATTGTTTCCAGCCATCATTAAGTTATCAGCCGCACTTAAATAATCCGCTGTCGTTTCACCGTTAGGTTGAACATGTTGACCCTTAACTCCTTTATGATCTTTCGTATACGCTTTGATTCCTTCCCAAGTTCCTTGGTTAAATGATTTATCATCAATCGTTCCCGAATCAATCATCATTCCAACTTTAAAGTTTTCTTGATTCGCATCCGATGTTGAATCCGCTCCTCCCTTATCTTTTTGACACGCCACTAATGCGATGACAGCAACCATCATTAACATGAACATTGATGTAAACTTTCTCATAATGATCCTCCTAGTTCTAAAATTCCTTGAATAAGTCTATCAAAAAGAGGAGATTTTGTAAATGTTTATCGAATATTTACTTTTTAGTTTTTCATTTCTCTTATTGATCCTTCTTATTATCAGATACTTTATCAAATATTATGAACAAATTTATCAATTTTCACTGATTTCATTTTCTCTCCTCTAAAAAGGGACCCCCTAAACGGTGGTCCCTTACATGCACTATCTATAAATTCGCAATCATTTCATGATACTGCGCTTCACTCATTAATACTTCTCTTGGTTTACTTCCTTCACTCGGGCCAATTAAACCGCTCATTTCTAAATCTTCAACGATTCGTGCCGCTCGATTATATCCGATTCTAAATCGTCGCTGAAGCAATGAGGCTGAAACTTTTTTCGTCTCTAAAATGTAGGCTAAAACTTCCCTCATTAGAGGGTCTTCCATCGTTTGTGCCTCATTTTGAATTTGTTCAATATTCTCTAAGAAATCTTGTCTCACTTCTTCAGGCGCAATTTGCGATTTAATAAACTCGACAATTCGAACAACCTCCTCGTCTGAGATAAAGGCCCCCTGAACACGTGTTGGATTGGATGCCCCCATCGGTAAAAACAACATATCCCCTTTTCCAAGCAATTTTTCAGCTCCAGGCATATCGATAATCGTCCGCGAGTCAACAGCCGACGACACCCCGAAGGCAATGCGGGATGGAATGTTCGCTTTAATAACCCCAGTAATGACATCAACCGATGGACGCTGTGTTGCAATAATGAGATGAATGCCTGCAGCACGCGCCATTTGAGTTAAACGCATAATACATTCCTCAACTTCTTTTGAAGCAACCATCATTAAATCCGCTAACTCATCAATAATAACAACAATAAACGGGAGAAGTGCCTTAGCCCCTTCTTGCTGTTCATTATATTGATTGACATACTCATTATAACTTTCTATATTACGCGTCCCACTTTCACTAAATAACTCATAGCGATATTCCATCTCAGAAACCACTTTTTTCAACGCTAATGAGGCTAGCCTCGGATCTGTCACAACAGGGGCTAATAAATGGGGAATTCCATTATATCCATTTAATTCTACCTTTTTAGGATCCACCATCAACATCTTAACTTCATTAGGCGTTGAACGCATCAAAATACTACAAATAATCGTATTAATACACACCGACTTTCCTGATCCGGTTGCCCCTGCCACTAATAAGTGCGGCATTTTATTTAATGGGGAATAAACTGTTTTCCCTGAAATATCCCGCCCGAGAACCATTAATAATTTTTCCTTTTGTTGTCGATGCGGAACTTCTTTCACAATTTCTTTAAAGGTGACTAATGTTTGTTTCGGATTAGGCACCTCAATCCCAATGGCTGACTTTCCTGGAATAGGCGCCTCAATTCGGATTCCTTTAGCAGCTAAAGCTAAGGCGATATCGTCCGTTAAATTTAAAATTTTACTTACTTTAACCCCGACATTTGGTAAAATTTCAAACCTCGTGACCGATGGACCAATATGAACCTCTTGAACTTTAGCTTTTACATCGAAGTTCTTAAACGTATCCTCTAACTTGCGCGCTTGTGATTTTGCACTCACCAATAAACGTTGAGAATTATTCGTTTGCTGATAATCAACCAATAATTCAAGAGGTGGAAGCACATAATTCTCATCTTTTAATACCTGACTTTCCGGTTCTAACACCAGCTCTTGTTCAAGCGGTGGTTGTTGCTTATCAAACTCTTTAATTTTAAATTCCTCTTGTTCCTCTATTTCCCCTTCAATAAACGCTTCTTCATGCTCCAATACCTCTTCGTCCCCCTCAACATTTTCATTTAACAATGTCACGACTGGTTGATGCACAGGAACTTGTTCTTTTTCCTTCGTTTCATCGACTCGATGCTTCACACGTTTTTTCTTTCGTGAAGCTTTTCGTTGTTTAGCGCGATACTCTTGAGTCTTCTCATAAAAGTCTTTTACCGTTAAATCAAAGATCAACAACGTCCCATAACACAGCACTAATAGGGCAACAATATAAAGCCCATTTGTCGTCACCAATGGCACAAGTACACCGTAAATAATCGCCCCAAGCAATCCTCCGCCCGCTGTAAAAGTTGGATTTAAAATATCATTTGAAAAATAATATTTTAACATCCCCTCAAGAATTGGAATATTGTGCGCCTTAAACTCTCGATAAACTGGCAAATGACTAAAAACAACGACCGATAGAAAAACCAAATACCAACCAACCTGTTTAGAACTCCAAAAAGTTGGCATTTGACGTTTTACAATAAGGCGTCCCCCATGAATGATCATGGCAATTGTGAGTACCCAAAAAAATTCTCCAACTAAAAATAATCCGACTTTTTTTAAGAAGATTCCAATTATTCCAAGTTGGCCCAGCATTAAAATGGCTAATAGAATAAGTAAAATCCCAACTAATTCATAGCCAATCCCCGTTAAAACAAATTTCTTTTTGTTCTTTACATTTTTCTTCCGTGCCATACTCTTACCTCAATTATTTCATGTTTAACTCTGATGTCTATTATCTCATAAAAATTCTTTTTTTTCATGTTTATTCCGCAACTCTCCTAAAAAAACTACCTTTCTTAAGAAAGGTAGTTTTTTCATTATAAATTAAACTCTTCAACAATTGGAATAATAATCGGACGGCGTTTTGTTTTGTTAAACAATAATTTCCCTAACTTATCACGCAATTCTTGTCTAAGACCTTGCCAATTGATATACTGTTCCGTCACAAATTGTCCAATAATTTGGCGAACTAACTCATCTAATAGTTGGTAAAGTTCTTCGTTTCCTCTTTCATAAACAAATCCCTTACTCACAATTTGTGGTCCGGCAACGATTGCCTTCGTATTTTTATTTAAGTTTGCAATCACAACGATAATTCCATCATTAGCCATTAATTGACGGTCACGTAAAACGACACTTCCGATATCGCCCACGCCTAATCCGTCTACTAAAACTTGATCAATTTGGATATGTTCGGAATGATTCACTAATTCACCTTGTTGGAATTCAACAATATCTCCGTTATCTAATAAGATAATATTTTCTGAGCGATATCCCATCTCCTCGGCTACTTTCGCATGAGCCACTAAATTGCGATACTCTCCTGTAACAGGCATGACATATTGTGGTTTTAATAAATTCATCATTAGTTTTAAATCCTCACTACTTGCGTGAGAGCTTGGGAGTAAGTTTTTATTTACCACAAACACTTGTGCCCCTGTTCGGTAAAGCATATCAATCGTACGAGCCGCTTTAACCTCGTTTCCAGGAATTGGAGGAGTCGCCACAATCACCATATCTGTTTTCTCAATATGGATGAGTCGATCTTGATGTTTAGCCATACGTGTCAACGAGTTAAACGGTTCATGACGGCTTCCTGTTGTCAAGACAACTAAATTTGATAAATTATTATCATTCTTCTCGTCAATATATAACAAATTCATAAGCATTGATTTCGGAATGCGTAAATAACCTAACTTCACAGCAATATCAACAATTCGTTGCATTTTACGACCAATAATTGCAATTTTACGTTTATATTGAACGGCCAAATCAATCACCAACTGAATACGGTAAAGATCAGAGGAATACATCGAACAAATAATGCGTCCATTTGCGCGTGAAAAGGCCTCATCAAGCTCATATTTAAGCCCCGATCCCGCTCCAGTATACCCAGATTTATCGGCATTAATACTTTCTGAAAGTAAACAAAGCACGCCTTCTTTTGAAATTTCTGAGATTTTAGCATAATTCGTTTGATAGCGTCCTCTTGCATTTTGATCAAACGTAAAGTCTGACGTATAAACAATAGCGCCATCTACCGTATGAATACAAATCGCAACAGAATCAGGAATGCTATGTGTTGTTTTAAAGAATGTTACTTTGATATCTCCAAAGAAAAGTTCATTATTCTCACGAATTTTATAAAGTTTATATTGCTTATAATCTAATCCATTTTCAGTCAACGAGTCTTCAACTAAAGACATTGTTAATCGCGTTCCATAAACAGGCACATTAATCAAACTTAAAAGTTGGGGAACAGCCCCGATATGATCTTCGTGCCCATGCGATAAAAAGACCCCTTGAATCCGCGAAGCATTCTCTTTTAAATAAGTAAAATCAGGGATAACTGCATCAACTCCCAATAAATCCTCCGTTGGATATTTTAATCCGACGTCTAAGATAAAAATTTTATCATTCACCTCTACTACGTAGAGATTTTTCCCATTTTCATCAAGTCCGCCTAATGCAAATATTTTAATTTTCTGTTCTATTACTGATGCCACATTTTCATCGTTGTCAATGATATGAAACAACGTATTGCCCCACAGGTTACCTCAGTTGACAACGACCCACCTCCTTTAATTTAAAATCCAATTCAAAACTTTTCTATTGTAACCGTATTCAACCTATACTAATCAATCTATCATTTTCATATCCATGTATAAAAGAAAGGGTCTCTCTACCTATAAGCGCATCAACCTCTTTTTCCCATATCTATCCTTATTTAAACTTATTAGACGATAAAACTGACAACTCTACTATTAAAGTTATCGGCAATAATGAGTATTTTTATACTATCTGATTTTTATTTACTATCTAGAAATCATCTTGACTTTCTTAACTTGCCCATTTTTCTAAAAAAATAATGATGATTATTTAATCAATCAATGCCAATTTCTCAAACTAAAGTTTAAAATGAATAGGGATTCATCTCATTCTACTAAAAAAGGATACGCTATAAGGAATGTTAGGTCTAAAAATAAAGAGCCTGTCCTTCATTCATATAAAACGGAAAATGTCTATCTTCTACTCTTATTATAGTACATCCATTGGCGAACGACAAGTGTTAGTCTTTTTTTTAACAAAACTTTCCCATTAAAAACAGTTCTTCCCCAACTGTTGGCACCTGATTGAAAAGAACAAAAAAAACATCTGAATCATTCAGATGTTTTTAGTTAATCTTTATTTATCAAACAATAAATTTAACTTTTCAAATAAAGCCTGACTTTCAAACTGATCCATCTCTACTAATGGAAGTCGTAATCCACCCACTTCCATTCCCATTTGATTTAACATCGCTTTAACTGGAATTGGATTGGTTGTTGTAAACAATCCTTGGTAAAGAGGGGCTAACTTCTCATTTAAAGCTTCAGCTTCTTCAACTTGTCCATTTTTGTACAATTGATAGATTTGATTCATTTGTAATCCTGCCACATGAGAGGCAACTGAAACAACACCGTCACACCCTAATTTCAACGCATTTAAATAATTTGAATCGTCGCCACTATAAAGTAAGAAATCAGCCGGTGCTTGTTCTTTTAGTGCCTTTAACAACTCTAAATTACCGCTTGAATCCTTAATCCCTACAATATTTTTTACTTCCGCCAATTCTAAAATCGTTTCTAACGATAAGCTAACCCCCGTTCTTGACGGAATATTGTATAAGAAAATAGGTAAATCAGTTGAATTGGCGACTTCCTTAAAGTGAGTCAATAATCCAAGTTGATTCGGTTTATTGTAATAAGGAGTCACAATTAATACAGCATCGGCCCCTACCTCCTCGGCTAACTTCACATTATGAATGGTTGTTTTTGTATTATTCGTTCCCACGCCAACAACAATTGGAATCGCTCCACCAGCAAAATCAATTGCTGTTTCCCAAACTCTTAAGCGCTCGATGGCCGTTAACGTTGGTGCCTCCCCTGTCGTCCCCGTTACTACTAGACTAGTCGTCCCGTGTTTTAGAAGATGTAAAATCAACCGTCTCAAACTACTAATGTTTAGTTGATTCGTTTCATTAAATGGAGTAACCATTGCGGTCATCACTGGACCAAAACTATTCATATCTCTCACATCCTTTTTCCTCTTTAAATTAAGTTATAATGCAAGAAATTTAGTGTTTCCTCAAGTTTCATCGCATCAACATAAAATGTCAATTCTACTGGTGTTCGTTGTTGATTCATCCAAGTTACTTGAACATAATTTTCCCGTTTTTCAAATGAAAGACCTTCTTCTTTTAAATATTGTTCAACGACTTCTTCGTCGTACGCTTGTGCATACCAATAGTCTCCATGTTTCACTAAAGCGTTGCACTTAATCGGACGAACGACGCCTCCTAAAATTTCATATCGCGTATAGCCCGCTTTATAAGCTAAGCTTAACGTTGTGACTTCCTCATCAACAACATACGTCCCAATATGGTCGGCACTCGTTGAACGTAACCGTAGATTCACTCGATTTTTCTTCGCAAGTTCGACTGCTTTCAAATGAATTACCTTTGCACCGCGGGCAGCTAAGGCAATGAGATTATCATAACTAATTTTTTCTAACACACGTGCATTTTTAACCAACTTAGGATCAGCTGTCATAACCCCTTCAACGTCGGAATAAATGTCAACATAAGTTGCCTTTAGGGCCCCTCCTAAAGCAACTGCGGATGTATCACTTCCCCCGCGACCAAGCGTTGTAATACTCCCATCTTCTGCTGTCCCTAAAAATCCTGGAGCGACTAACACATCATAATCATTAAATAAATTCATCATTTTATCTACCTCAACCGTAATGATGTTTGCATTAGTATAATTATTATCTGTTCTAATCCCGACTTCATTGGGGGCTAATGAAGTCACATTTAACCCTTGCTGTTGTAAAAAATCCGACATGACGATGCTTGAAAGAATTTCTCCGCACGAAAGAAGACGGTCATATTCTCGCTTAGATACATGATAGGTTACCAATTCCTTCAATGAATCGGTTGCATAAGGTTCCCCATGTCTACCCATGGCTGACACAACCACCACAACTTTATATCCTGCACTCACTTCACGTCGAATATGTTTAAACGCCTGGTATCTCATTGCTTGATCTCTTACCGAGGTTCCACCAAATTTCATCACTACAATATCCATTTTAATCACCTAACAATCTATTCTGATGCATATAATAAGCAATTTGCACACTGTTTAGGGCGGCACCTTTAAGGATGTTATCCGCAACGACCCAAAAATGAATCACACGTTCTTCAAACAAGTCCTTTCGGATTCGCCCGACAAATACCTCATCTTGATGCTGTAAATAAACTGGCATCGGATATTCTTGACATGAAATATCATCTTTTAAAACAATATCATTGCTTCTTTTAAATAAATCGATAATTTCTAATCGATCCTTTACAGGTGATTTTAATTTAACGGTGGTCGAGAGACTATGTCCATAACGCACAGGTACCCGAACACACGTTGCATTTACTTTTAGGTCATTATCATCTAATATTTTTTGAGTTTCATTAATCATTTTAATCTCTTCTTTGGTGTAGCCTGACTCCATAAAAACATCAATTTGCGGAATGACATTATGAGCGATTTGATAATAAACTTCATCGGAACGAGTCGGTAAAATTTGTGGTTGATACGTCGGGTCACTTAACTCCTCATCATATTCAAACAATGCTTTAGCTCCCGCCCCCGAAATGGCCTGATACGTTGAAACATTCACGGATTCAATCCCATAACAATCTTTTAACGGTTTTAGGGCAACCACCAATTGGATGGTTGAACAGTTAGGATTGGCGATTAAGCGTGTTTCCTTTGATAAAACGTGCGCATTTACCTCTGGTACAACTAAAGGAATGTTAGGATCCATTCGAAAAGCACTCGTATTATCAATCACGACAGCTCCCTTTGACACAGCAATGGGGGCATATTTTAAGGATACACTACCACCGGCGCTAAAAAAGGCAAGATCAATTCCATCAAAAGACTGTTCAGTTAACTCTTCAATCACATAGGTCTCATTCCTAAATGAGCATACTTTCCCGGCTGAACGTTTAGAGGCTAACAACCGAAGAGAAGAAACAGGAATAGGATAACGTTCTAATGTCTCTATCATACTTCGTCCAACCTCGCCACTTGCCCCAACAATGGCAACAGCATATCCTTGTCGATCCATCACAATCCTCCTTTCTTTTCATTTGAGGCAACATAGTCTCTCACAAAACGGAATAAATAATAGGCTGCCGTTTTAGGAGCGATAATGCTTGGTAACGATAAGGCTAACTCTGATTGAATCCCTAACTCTTCAGCTTTTTTAAAATTAACGCCTCCGGGTTTACTACTAACATCTAACACATAACAATCGCGTCTCACTTGGTTAAGTTCTCTTTCATCTAACATCATAACAGGAACTGTATTCACAATAATGTCATAATGATGTAAGTCACTCACCATTAAATCAATATGGATTGGATTTAATCCCATTTCAAACAAACGTGCTTCATCTTTTTTCTTTCTAAATGTAACGCTCACGTAAGCTCCTAGTGCTTTTAAATCTCTCGCAATTGTCAACGCAATTCGTCCCGATCCAATGACTAAAATTTCCGCTTGATGAATGGTAATATCAGTATTTTTTATAATATGGTAAAGAACTCCCTCCGCCGTTGGAATTGAATTATAAATAGCTACCTCATCATGATCAAAGATAACTTCGTATTTTCTTGGAACTATCTCAAGTAATTCCAACAATTTCGGATAACGAATTGGAGTTAAAATGACGCAGTTTTCAGGTAATTGTCGTAAAACTTCTTCTGTTAAATATAATTGTGTATTTGCAATTTTACCATCCTTAGCAATTCCGCCAAATGGTAAAATAAAATAATGAGTCTCTTTTAAAATACGAAAGTCAAAATTTGTAGAGTCTGTATGATATTGAATTAAGTCCATTCCGCTATCTCGAATGTACTCAGATAAATAATTCATCCGTTTATCGTTATTTATGATTAAAATCATCATAACCACCTACTTTCCATCTAGTTACATAGTATTTTATGACAGGGGAAATCAAGTCGTGACAAGATTGTCAATAATGTCAAGCAATCCCCTCGATATTCCGTTGTTTTATTTCAAACATAAAAAAACGCTAAAGCCGTAAGCATGTACTTACGACTTTAGCGTTTAATCTATTAAAAATTCCCCCACCCTATCCTCTGCTTTTCTATCGACACTCTGGGCGGGTTCCTTTTACCATTTCATCCACTGTTTTAAATTGATATCCTTTTTCTTTTAATTGGTTAATCATCGGTTCCAAAGCAACAACAGTCTCAGGCTTAGGATGCATTAAGATAAGGGCTCCGGGTTCTAATTTTTTCATCACACGATTAATTAAAACATCGGCTGTCCCTCCTTTCCAATCAATGGTATCTGCTGTCCACATAATTGAATACATTCCTTGATCATAGGCGGCCTGTAACGTCCGATCATTAAACTCTCCAGCAGGTGGTGCAAAATAGGTAATCGGCTCACCAATAATTGATTTTAATACATCATTTGTCTTTTTAATTTCTTCCACGTATTGTTCATAGGTAAAACTTCCCCAACGTGAAGGATGTGAGTACGAATGATTTCCAATCACATGACCATCCTCGTAAACTTTTTGAACTTGATTTTTATGATTTTCGGCATAGCGTCCCTCAAAAAAGAACGTTGCTCGAACACCTAAACGGTCCAAAATGGTTAACATTTTATCTAATTCTTCTTCACCCCAGGCCACGTTAATTAATAAAGAAACATAGTCCCCATTTTCATTCCCTTTATAAATCGGCGTTGCTCTAAATTCTTCGGGGTCTTTTTGGTAGTCAATCTCCTGACAAACAAGCAAAGCCGGATCAAAAGATCCGTTTAGTAACATATTATTATACGATAACTCATAGTCAATCTCAGAACCCATAAGACCTGGAACAAACCCCCAAACATCATCAAGTCGTGGTTCGCTCGGTTCCACACGATGGGTCTCCATATAATTGACTAATTGTTGATGAATATCATCATTCATGTTTGAGACCGGATAAGATTTAGGATAAAAATTCATACCGATCAATAGTGTGATATAAGCAATAATCCCAAAAACGGCTCCTACTTTTTGCTTCACAACGGTCACCTCTACTCATACGATTTAATCTTTATCAGTTTGCCACAATCATGCATGATTTATACATTTTTTAGATAATTTTCACCTTTTATTCAGAATCACCAATCATGAGAACTAAAAAAAACTCGCAACTATGCGAGTTTTATTTAGCTTGTTGTTCTTTCATTGCTTCCTTGCGTGATAAATTCACACGTCCACGCTCGTCAACTTCAGTTACCTTTACATAGATTTGGTCGCCAAGTTTAACGACATCTTCTGTCTTCGCGACACGTTCTTCTGCTAATTGAGAAATATGAACTAATCCATCTTGCCCTGGGAAGATTTCAACAAAGGCCCCAAACTTTTCAATACGTACGACTTTACCTAAGTAAATTTTACCGATTTCAACTTCTCGAACAATATCTTCAATTATTGCCATTGCCTGGTTAATATTTTCCGTATTGTCATGTAGGATATAAACCGTTCCATCTTGCTCAATATCAATTTTAACGCCTGTTTTATCAATAATTTCATTGATTTGTTTTCCACCAGGACCAATCACATCACGAATTTTGTCGACTTTAATCGTCATCACTTTAATTTTTGGTGCATAGTCCGATAAGTCCTTACGTGTGCTCGCGATTGTACTTAACATATGATTTAAAATTTGCATACGTCCTGCCTTCGCTTGTTGAAGAGCTTCCTCTAAAATTTCACGACTTAACCCTTCAATCTTAATATCCATCTGTAACGCAGTAACCCCTTGGGCTGTTCCGGCTACTTTAAAGTCCATATCGCCTAAATGGTCTTCCATTCCTTGAATATCTGTTAAAACAGTGTAGTTCTCACCTTTTTTAACAAGACCCATCGCAATTCCGGCAACAGGTGCTTTAATTGGAACCCCAGCTGCCATTAACGCCATCGTTGAAGCACAAATCGAAGCTTGAGACGTTGATCCATTTGATTCTAAAACTTCAGAAACTAAGCGCACTGTATACGGAAACTCTTTTTCTGATGGCATCACTTGTTTAAGCGCACGCTCCCCAAGCGCCCCATGTCCAACTTCACGACGTCCTGGCGCCCCATAACGTCCTGTTTCTCCAACTGAAAATGGTGGGAAATTATAATGATGCATGAAACGTTTAGTTTCCTCTACCTCAAGTCCATCTAACATCTGATGTTCATTTAACGCTCCAAGTGTACAAATTGATAACGCCTGAGTTTGCCCGCGTGTAAATAACGCCGATCCATGCGTACGTGGTAATAAATCCACACGTGATGAAAGCGGACGAATCTCATCAATTCGACGTCCGTCAGGTCGTACTTTTTCATCTGTAATTAAACGACGAACCTCTTCTTTAACAATTTTATTTAAAACTTCTTTGGCTTGTTTTAATTCTTTTTCATCCATTTCTTCTTGTTCAAAGACTTCAATGACACGTTTATTGACTGCATCAATTGCCTCTTGACGGGCATGTTTTTCTACCACTTGAATCGCCTCTAACATATCTGCCTCAGCCATTTCACGTACACGAGCATTGATTGCAGGATCAATTTCATATAAATTTAATTCCATTTTTTCTTTTCCAATTTCAGCAACAATTTGCTCTTGGAAACCGATTATTTTTTTAATTGCCTCATGACCAAACATGATTGCCTCTAACATTACCTCTTCAGGAACTTCTTTTGCCCCTGCTTCAACCATGTTCACGGCATCTTTTGTCCCGGCAACCGTTAAATCGATATCTGATTGTTCTAATTGATCAACCGTTGGATTTAACACAAACTCACCGTTAATACGTCCAACAACAACTCCGGCAATCGGTCCTTCAAACGGAATATCTGAAATAGATAACGCTAATGATGACCCAATCATCGCCGCAATTTCTGGTGAGTTATCATGATCAACACTCATCACATAGTTAATTACTTGAACGTCATTTCTAAACCCGTCTGGGAATAACGGACGAATCGGACGGTCAATTAAACGTCCCGCTAAAATTGCATGTTCACTCGGACGTCCCTCACGTTTAATAAATCCACCAGGGACTTTCCCCACGGCATAAAGACGCTCCTCATATCCGATTGTTAATGGGAAAAAATCAATATCTTTTGGTTCTTTTGAAGCGACCGCTGCCGTTAGTACAACTGTATCTCCGTAACGAACTAAAACCGAAGCATTCGCTTGTTTTGCTAACTCACCCATTTCAAACGTCAATGGACGACCCGCTAATTCAAACGAATAAACGTGCTTTTCTGACATATATATTACTCCTTCATTTTCTACATTTGTATTTATCCTTTTCTATCATACCATAAGCAAATAATTTAAAGCACTAATTTTTTTCATATTCCCCCTCATTTGCCAACGAGAGAACAAAATCTTCTACTATCTGTAAAGTTTTCTTTTATCCACTTGCCCCCTTCATCCTCTCCCTCCTTGCGCAGAAGAAAACAGAGTCCTTTAAAAATAAGTTTTTCATTGAGACCCCACCTATAAAATTCCTTCCCCTATAGTTTAACCTTTTGTCTTTGAATTCATTCCCAAATTCCTAACCATCTAATCAAATATTTAAAGAAGTGTCTAATTTTTAAATTACCAACTTCTATTGCTATAACCAGCCCTTTACAAAGCGATGAATATTTTAGCGGACCCCTTACTTAATAAGCAACCTCCCTTAAAAATTTTCTTATTTTCCTCATCATTAACAACGTTCATTTTTATTAAAAAATCTTCCCTCCCATTTTTTAAAAGCAGACTTTTTTTATTCTCACTAATAGTTAAAGAATTGTCTATTTTTTAAAAACTATATTTTTACGCGATAAAAAAATGCCTCAATCGGCGTTTTTTAACTCACATCAATTGTAAATTTAATCTTATTTAAATACGCGATTACGCGATGATTTCTTTGACCTACTTAAAATCAAAGAAATTAAGAAATACTCCTGCTATCCCAAAATGGTTTCTTATTATTTAAGGAACTGCTCAAAAAGCGAGAGTTTTCATTTATTAAAAAAAGAGCCCTCCTAAGAAGGCTCTTTTAAAATTATCGACGTAATCCTAAACGCTCGATTAATGTAGCGTAACGGTTGATGTCTTTGTTACGTAAGTAAGCTAATAAGTTACGACGTTTACCAACCATACGTAATAATCCACGACGTGAATGATGATCGTGTTTGTGTTGTTTTAAGTGGTCATTTAAGCGATTGATTTCAGCTGTTAAAACAGCGATTTGTACTTCTGGAGAACCTGTATCTCCTTCGTGTACTGCGTAAGATTTAATGATTTCTTGTTTTTCTACTTTTGAAATAGCCATAACTATTACCTCCTATATTTCTGTTAGATACGCCTCAATCCAAGCTATTCGCTGGAGGAGCTAAAAGCATAGAATAAGGACATGTTTAATTTTATCATACTTTTTTATTATTGCAAGTCTAATTTAAAATAACGTTGCACAGATTGTCGATCAGTATCTAATTGTTCCATCAATTGTTCAATCGATGAAAAGCGTTGTTCCTCCCTTAAATAGGCATAAAAATCAAGAATTAACGATTCCCCATAAATATCAGCATCAAAATCTAAGATATACGTTTCGATGCAAATTTGATGATTAAAATTAAAGGTTGGATTATGACCAATATTGCACATTCCAATATATTGGCGATCACACACTTCTACCTTAACGGCATAAACCCCGCTCTTTGGAATCACATAGTCCTCACTTAATTTCAAATTAGCAGTTGGGAATCCAATTTGTCGGCCTCGTTGCTTTCCGCTAACTACGATTCCTCGCAAACGATAGGGACGACCTAGCATTTGCGTCACCTTTTCTAACTGACCTTCGGCTAAATACGCTTTAATCTCTGTCGCTCCAATTTTTTCTTCATCTAACTCCCATTTAGGCGTCACGTTCAAACTAAAATGGTTCGAATAATTGGCAAGCAGCGCGACTTCTCCTTCCCCCTTGTATCCAAATCGAAAATCAAAGCCCGTTGATACATGAGCAACCGGATGTTCAATCAAATACTGTTGAATAAAATCTGTCGCTCGCATTTTCGCCAGCTCCTCATTAAAAGGTAAAATGATCAGTTCATCTACGCCTAATTCTTTTAACACACGAACCTTTTCTTGATGAGGGGTTAAAAGATGAGGACTGGTCGATTTATTTAAAAATTGATTCGGATTGGGTGAAAAAGTCATGACCGCACTTCTAATCTCATGTTTTTTCGCATAGTCAACCACTTCCTTAATCACCGCCTGGTGACCTAAATGGAGCCCATCAAAATAACCCAAAGCCACGGCTAACGGTTGATCCATCTTTTTCGTTAAATTTAATTCAATCACTTTCATCATTAGTCCTTCCTAGAAAAATCCGCGTACTGAACGGTAAACCTCCCGTGTCGGATGTTTTTCATAAACAGCTAAACACTGTCCGTTGCGGCTAAACAAAGCCACTGGTGAATGAGAGGTGAGCTTTACTTGCTCGTGGTGAAGTTGAACGCCATTGCGAACCAATTTTTCAACCCAAGCATCTACCGTCACCGACGAAAACGCAGACATCGCTTGTTCAAGCGTCATCAACGATAACGTCCCCGCTTCGGCTTGTTGTTTAAAGGTCTCAAGAGTCAAACAGTCCTCAATCACAAAAGGGCCTGAAGCCGTCCGTCTTAAATAAGACATATGAGCGGGATAGCCAAGTTTTTCACCTATCGTGACCGCAACCGTTCGGACAAACAATCCTTTACTTCCTCGCACACGGAAACTAAATTTCACAAGTCCGTCTTCTGTCTTAATAATCCCACTCGTTAATTCAAGGACCTCGATGGTCACCTCACGTCTTGGACGCTCGACCTCGATTCCTGCCCTTGCATACTCGTATAATTTTTTCCCATTCACTTTGACGGCTGAATACATGGGAGGAACCTGAATGCTTGTCCCCAGCATTTCCTTTAAGACTTCCTTCACTTCTTCCTCGGTGATTTCACGTTCTACCCGCTTTTGATCGACCATTTCTCCATCACTATCTTCTGTTGTTGTCGAAAAACCAAGCGTCACTTCACCTACGTATTCTTTTTCATTCGCCGTTAAAAACTGAGAAATTTTCGTTGCTCGACCAATGCAAAGTGGTAAAACACCTGTTACATTCGGATCAAGTGTCCCGGTGTGCCCCACCTTTTTAGTTTTCAATACTTTCCGTGCGATATTTACACAATCATGGGATGTCATCCCTGCTGGCTTATCTAATAATAAGACTCCATCCATTCGTTAGCGTCACCCTTTCCTTTAAATAGATAATAAAAATTGTTCAAACACATCGTTAGCCATCAAAAGCCCCTGCCTTGTTAACGAAATTCGGTGATCCTCACGCATCAAATACCCTTTTTCGATTAATTGATTAATCGCAACTTGATATAACACCTCGACATTTTGTCCATATTTATCCGAAATAACCGCTAAATCGACACCCTCGCTCAGGCGTAAGCCTAAAAACATCTCTTCTTCTAAACGTTCCTCCATTGTTAAAGCATGAGACTCAATGACTGGCAATTTTCCGTTAGTTAACACATCGATATACGTGTTAATAGAACGTGTATTTTGATAACGGATTCCATCAATGTAACCATGCGCCCCTAATCCGATGCCAAAATAGGTCTCATTTCTCCAATACCATTGATTGTGAATACTTGGTGCCGCTTTTGAAAAGTTACTGATTTCATACTGATGATACCCGTTCTTCTCTAACATATCCATGACTAACTGATACATCTGAGCCTCAAGTTCATTATCCGTTAACGTCAGCTGATCTTTCATATAAGCTAAATAAAGCGGGGTATGCTCTTCTACGATTAACGAATAGGCAGATATATGCTCAACTCCAAGTGAAATAGCCTCCTCCACATCTCGCCTCACCTGTTCAAGCGTCTGCGTGGGAATCGAATAAATTAAATCTAAATTAATATTTGTGATTCCATACGATTGAAGCAGCGAAACCGCCCGATGGACATCCTGAGGACAATGCTTTCGCCCAATGGTTTTCAATAATGTCTCATCAAATGTTTGAACGCCAAGACTAAAACGGGAAACATGCTGACTAATCAAATATCGGACCTTTTCCTCCGTTAAATTTTCCGGATTTGCTTCTAGACTAAACTCCACCAATTGATCAAGATGAATCACTTGCGCTAAATAATCAAATAATGGACTTAGTTGCTCGATGCTTAGGGCCGTTGGCGTCCCTCCCCCAATATAAATCGTCTGAACCTCATCAAACCCGACTTCTTTTTCATAATGTTGAAGCTCTCGAATCAGCGATTCGATATACGCCTCATGACGTTGCCCCTTCGTTAGTAACTTAGGAAAATCGCAATACGTACAAATATGGTCACAAAAAGGAATATGAATATATAACCCTTTAGGCATAAAAACCTCCTATAGATGCGTCATTACATTTAAATTCAGACGTTTCGCAAAATCGCGTGCCATCTGCATATACGCATCATTTAAGTAAGCCGGATCGTGGCAATCCGAATTAACCATCACTTTAACGGTTGGAAACTCCGTCGCAATAATACTCCAAAACTTTTCTGATGGATAAGGATAACGAACACCATCCTCATACGTCTGCTCTCCACGTCTTAGTCCATTCGCATTCACCTCTAAAATAACATCATATTTAAGGGCTGCTTCTGCAATTTTACGTGTCGCCACCTCACACGCCTCATCCCATTTAGGATAGGTCGTCATAAAAACATCAGGATGAGCGAGAATTTTAAAAAAGCCAGTTGCCATTCCCTCTTCAATTCCCGAAGCGTAAAGTTCTAGCTGACGGGGCTGCGTAAAGTGAAACGCATCTTTAAATTCCCCATCAATTTGAATATAATGTTGCGCTAAAATTAAATAATCTGTTTGCGCCCGTAACGCCTTTATATCCTCATAAAGATTAGGAAAATACTCACATTCAAGGGCTTTTAAAATACGAATCTGTGGATATTTTTTTTGAGCGCGTTCAATATCATTAAAATAATCTGGTAACTCACTGTAACTCATACGACGCGTTCCAAGCTGTTTAAAATCTCGATGCGGGGTATGACAGCTCATCCCAATTTCGTCATACTGTTGTAACACAGCCTCGCGTACATAATCCTCGACGCCTCCTTTAGCGTGCTTACAACGATCATGATGCGTATGATAATTTGTTAACTTCATTATGCCACCTCTTTTAACCTTTAGTTTCATCACTCTTTCCCTCATCAATCAGCTTTTAATCATCTCGAGGAAGAATCATTAACATTCTATCTATAGTTTACCTTAAATTTAAAAAATCATCATCTACAAATTCTGATTTCTTATTACAGAAAAAGAGAGGGTTCCTCCTCTCTTAATCTTCGTCCATTGATAAGACAGCCATGAATGCCTCTTGCGGAACCTCAACCGATCCAACTGATTTCATACGTTTCTTACCTTCTTTTTGTTTTTCAAGTAATTTACGTTTACGTGAAATATCCCCACCATAACATTTAGCTAGGACGTTTTTACGTAAAGCTTTAATCGTTGAACGGGCAATGATTTTCCCACCAATAGCCGCTTGAATAGGAACCTCAAATTGCTGTCTTGGAATAATTTCTTTTAATTTCTCTGTAATCACTTTTCCTCGTGAATAAGCGAAATCTTTATGCACGATTAAACTAAGGGCATCGACAATTTCCCCATTTAATAAAATATCCATTTTGACAAGTTTAGATGGCTTATAACCAATTAATTCATAATCAAACGATGCATAACCTTTCGTTGATGATTTTAATTGATCAAAGAAATCATAAACAATTTCTCCCAGTGGAATTTCATAGTTCACGTGAACACGCGTTTCATCGAGATATTGCATATCGATAAATACTCCACGTTTTTTCTGACATAATTCCATAATCGGTCCCACGTAATCATTTGGTGTCATGATTGACGCCTTGACATAAGGTTCTTCAATCGATTTAATTGTTTGCGGTTCAGGCATTTGTGAAGGATTATCGACAATTAACTGCGTTCCATCGGTTAAATACACATGATAAATAACTGATGGAGCGGTCGCAATTAAATCAATATTAAATTCACGTTCAATTCGTTCTTGAATAACATCCATGTGTAATAACCCTAAAAACCCAGTACGGAATCCAAATCCTAAAGCTTGAGATGTTTCAGGTTCAAATTGTAATGATGAATCATTTAATACTAATTTTTCTAATGCATCGCGTAAATCATTATAACGTGCAGCATCAATTGGATATAATCCACAGAAAACCATTGGATTTAACTTACGGTACCCTGGTAACGGCTCCTCGGCTGGATTTTCTACTGAGGTAATCGTATCCCCTACACGAACGGTTTTTACATCTTTAATAGATGCGGTCACAAATCCAACATCTCCGACACTTAAATAATCCACGATTTTTTCATGTGGGGTGTGAACTCCCACTTCGACAACTTCATATTCAGCACCCGTTGCCATCATACGAATGATTTGACCTTTTTTCATCGTTCCATTGACAACACGAATCGAAGCGATAATTCCACGGTATTGATCATAGACAGAGTCAAAAATTAACGCTTGAAGTGGAGCATCTGGATCTCCTGTTGGCGCAGGTACTTTTTCAACCACTTGCTCTAAAATTTCCTCAATCCCAATCCCCGCTTTCGCTGACGCTAAAACAGCATCATCAGCCGGTAATCCAATAATGTCTTCGACCTCTTGCTTCACACGTTCAGGATCAGCACTTGGTAAGTCGATTTTATTGATTAACGGTAAAATCTCTAAATCATTATCTAAGGCTAAATAAACGTTCGCAAGCGTTTGTGCCTCAATTCCTTGGGCTGCATCAACAACTAATACCGCCCCCTCACATGCGGCTAGTGATCGTGACACCTCATACGTAAAATCGACGTGTCCCGGCGTATCAATTAAATGTAAGATATACTCATTTCCATCTTTCGCTTTATATGTTAACTGCACGGCATTTAATTTAATCGTAATTCCACGCTCACGCTCAAGTTCCATTGAGTCTAATAGCTGATTTTTCATCTCACGTTTTTCCAACGCATTCGTTCGCTCTAAAATGCGATCCGAAAGTGTTGTTTTTCCATGATCGATGTGGGCTATAATTGAAAAGTTGCGAATTCGTTTTTGTCGCTCTTTAATTTGTTCACTATTAATCGCACTCACAAAGCTCACTCCATTTCGGTTTAATATCCATTTTATTTTACTTTAAAATAGTCTATCTCACAAGAAAAATTTGTGGAATCTCTTGTTTTTATCATGGAATCAAACAAAAAATTCTCTCCCTCCTATAAAAAAGGAGCCGTCTCCCTCAATAGGAAGACGGCCCATCCACTCGCTATGATTCACTGATCACACGATCAAAGGAGCGGACAACTGTCCGCAAGACTTCACGAACAATGGTTTTTAAAAGATTCCCGATATCCTGTCCAACTTTTGAAATATTGTTATGTCCAATCCCAGAGATTTGATTTAACGACGTCGGTACATCTGAATTGGAATTAGAACCTTTTTGAGTTTCGGCCTCTTGTACCGTTTGACTATACGGGATAAAAGAAGGTTCATCTTCATCAAGGCTCTCCTCATATTGCTCAATTTGTTCATTCAAAAACTGGGTATTTGGTACCGTCGCCGATTGAACCTTCATCACTTGTCCTCTCAAGCTATAAAGCATTCCAATGATAAAACAAGACATCGCTAATACGATAACTCCCCCTCTTTTCATTGCTCCCCCTCAACCTAATTTTCTGTGACGTATTCTGCTAAAACATCAGCAACTGCTTGGGCCGTATTATAAACTTCCTCGTACGTATTATACTCGCCACCCACCTCAATAAGTAACATCGTTGTCGCGAAATCTTGATTATAAACTCCGTTATACCCCGCTCCCCCATTCGGACGAATTCCTCGGGAAAGTCCTGGGTATTTTTCATTTAAGCGAGCATCAAGTTCCTTAATAATTTGGTGGTTTTCCTCATGTCGATCGTTATCTGTCCCAAGAACGAACATAATTTTGGCATAGGGCTTACCATCAATTGTAATCGTTGAGTTCGCGTAACTCACAGAATCTCGGTGAAAATCAATAAAGTATTTTAAGGTTTCATGTTGACTCGCTGTATCTTCTAAGTAAACACGTGATGCTTTATATGATGAAGCATAGCTCCAACTATTTTTACTGACATATTCAGCCACTGATCGTGATTCCACCAATGCCCCGATATTCTTTCCTTGAAGGGCTTGCGCCACCATATACGAAAGGTCGACGACACTTAATGGACGTCCCAGTGAATCATTAATCGCTCCATCTTCATATAATTCCCCATCATGCGAGTTAAAAATATAAATTAATGGCTCCGATGAATCCCCTACTGTCGCCTCAGTTGGCGCTTGGTCTGGGGCCGCCTCAGCAGCCTTGCTTTTATACGTGTAGCGATACCCTTCAGATGAAGGAATAGCCGCTGTCGCATTTTGAGAAGGTGACTTCAGGTTGATAAATGCAAACCCATCATTGATAAAAGAATAGAGTTGATTTAAATCGAGTGACGTCATAACCGCTTTAAAATACTCTTGCAAATTCATCACCACATCCACAATGTCCCCTGCCGTGGAAAAATCAAAAATACTTGATAAGATTGGCTCTTGTTGCCGGTGCTCATCATTCGCATTTCGTTGACTAATATAGAATAATTGAAAAAATTGAGTGAAAAACAGCGTTAAAGCAAACGCAACTCCAATAAAGTATGGCGTTAACTTATGCAGCTTCTTTTTAAATTTCTTTCTCCGTAAACGTTGTTTTCGATTCAAAATCTCCCGCCCCCCAACAATATATCCTCAAAAAAAGATTTCTTTTTTACGTCTTTTTGATTAAAAATATATGGTTTATTATACCGAAGCGGGAGTGTTAATTCTTGTTGTTTTATGGATACGATTTAGCTAAATTGTACGTTTGTATGAAGGGCACGATTAATTCCATTGGAAATTAATGTCGCTAATTCTTCCATATCCGTATCAATCTCTTTAGGAGTCACAATTAAATTATAACCATTTGGCGTTAGCACCTCAGAAATTAACTGACGTTTTTCTTCTTCTTCAAGCGTTCCAATTTGTCCCATAAATTGTTGACGAAGTTCAGCCGATGGTAAATCATCATCCGTATATGATTGACGAACTGTCGTAAACGGAACCAGTTTTTTATAAGAACGCGTTTCTTCTTTGAGCGATTTCCCAATATGTTTTAATAATAAATCAATGGTATCACTCGTAATTGATACCGCATCAACGACGGTTGGGACACCGATGGCAAATACGGGGATTCCCAACGATTCCTCATCAATCGCTTTCCGTTTATTACCGACTCCACTTCCTGGGGCAATTCCAGTATCCGTCATTTGAATCATCTTATTTACCCGTCCAATCGAGCGTGAAGCAAGCGCATCAACAACGACTAAAAATTGTGGTTTCACCTTTTGAACAAGAGACTCAATGACATCATAGGTTTCAATTCCCGTCATTCCCATGACACCAGGGGCAAGCGCGCACACCTCCCGATAATCACGATCCACCTCATCCGGACGTAATTCATATAAATGTCGTGTGACAATCACCTCATCAACGACCATCGGTCCAAGAGCATCTGGTGTAATATGATCATTTCCAAGTCCAATCACTAAACAGGTATCTGTTTCTTTAATTCCACGATGGGTCAATAACTTTGAAAATTGCTCAGCAAATACTTCCATCGCCACTGTTAATTGATCATGATCATGCGTCATCACAGAAGACGTATCCAACGTCATATAGCGACCTGCCTTTTTCCCAACACGCTCAACTGCCTCTTCCTCTACATCAATACATGTCACCTTTAGTCCCCTAATTTGATCTTCCTCATACGTCACACCCTCTTCACTCGGCTCCTCCACTCCACCAACCATTTGTTCAACAGCTTCTAACGCTAAATCCGAGCGACACTGCCATTTTTTAATTTCCTGTTCGTTCATTCTAATCACCTCGAAATTAGTGTGAACCAGTTTCCGCATTTCATGAAAAAATTATTCAAAAATATTTTTATTTTTATCACTTTCTCCTCATCACGAAAAAAAGCCCTCTTCTCCTTAGAGGTTTTCGGACTCAATCATCGACCAAGACGCATCACTTTCTCTCCTTAAAAACACTTAAACACTCATCCCCTTTTAAACAAAAGATTTATCCGGTATCCCCGTCTTTACTCCAAACAATATCCACGTGGCTAATAAACATAAAAAAAACTCCCTTTAACTCAAACAAAAAAGAGGCGCCTCTTTTCTGAAAACGCCTCTTTTTCACTCTATTATTTAATTGCTTTTAATACTTCACATAAGAATTGATAAACACGTTCTGTTGATGAAATCGATAACGATTCTTTTGGAGTATGTGCCCCTGTAATGTCTGGACCAATTGAAATCATATCGATATTTCCTAATTTTTGAGATAAGAATCCACACTCTAACCCAGCATGAATCGCTGAAATTTGTAATTCTTTTCCGTACATTTGTTGGTAAACCTCTTTCATTACTTCACGCACTTTTGACTCAGGTGCAAACTGCCATTCTGGATAATCGGCGATTAGTTCAACCGTTGCTCCGGTTAAATCTGCAATGGCTTGAATTCGTTGATTCATTTCAGCCTTTAATGTGCTAACTGAACTACGAATCGCGCTATTAATTTCAATCTCATGATCAAACATTTCAACCACACCTGGATTAGTTGAACTTTCTACTAATCCTTTAATGTTAGCACTCATTGTTTGTGGACCATAAGGAATTAATTTCAAGATATATTCTAAGTTTGTCGCTGTTTTTTCCGTAAAGACCTTTGTTACTAATTCTTTTTCAGTAACTGTCACCGTAATCTCTGGATCAGTAACAGCAAATTCGGCGCGAACCATATCTTCAAACGCTTGTACTTTTTCTTTTAATGTCTCCACGTTATTAGAAGGAAGTGTCACAGTTGCAAGCGCGCGTTTTGAAATAGCATTCATTTTTTCTCCACCAAATACTTGCGAAAGGTGTCCATCTAATCCATGAAGCTCATTTAATAGACGTCCCATTAATTTATTCGCATTTGCACGCCCTTTATCAATTTCACTTCCTGAATGTCCACCTTTTAATCCACTAATGACCACTTCATACGTGACAAATCCCGCTTCTTTAAGTATCGTCCATTCAATTGGTAATTTTAATGAATTACGCACCCCTCCCGCACACGAAGCAAGTGCAAATCCTTCTTCTTCTGAGTCAATATTAATTAAAATATCTCCAGAAACATTAGCGGGATCAAGAGCCATGACTCCATCCATTCCTGTCTCCTCTTCAGTTGTCACTAACACAGTTAAAGCGGGATGTTCTAATGTTTCATCAGCTAAAATAGCCAGTGACATGGCAACAGCAATCCCGTTATCAGCACCAAGTGTCGTTCCTTTTGTACGTAACCAATCACCGTCAACATAAATAGGTAAAGCATCTGTTTCAAAATTAAAATCTAAATCGTCCTCTTTCACACACACCATATCCATATGCCCTTGTAAAATGACACGTGGTGCTGTTTCATAACCTTTTGTTGCAGGTTTATTAATGATTACATTTTTACATGGCTCTTGAACATAATCTAATTGATGCGCTTTAGCAAAGTTAACTAAATACTCACTAATCGCCGCTTCATTTCCCGATTCACGTGGAATTTTTGTCATCTCTTCAAAATAATGAAAAACCGCTTGGGGTTTTAAGTTTCCTAAAATTTCTGCCATACTAAGAACCTCCTTGTTTTCTCTTATTCTATCATATTTTAAGTGGAGTCATAACTATTATTTCCAATTCTACAAAACTTCTACGAATTAAGATGGCGGTAAAATTCTCTATTTATCATGTTTTTTTTACGCTTTATTTATCCGAATCTTTTACTCTATATTCTGTTGAATCAAAAACTGTCTTTTTTTGTTGTTCTTCTTTTTGTTGACGTTTAACCGTTAATTGATCTGGAATAATAAAAACACACGCAATGTATAAAATAAAACCGGTTCCGAATGAAAAGATTGTAATCATCGCCCAAATTAAACGAACAACGGTTGCATCTATCTTTAAATACGTCGCGATTCCTTGGCAAACACCAGCAATCATCGCACCTTCACGCACTTTACATAAGCGTTTATTCGACATTTCAGTCACCCTTTCTTAACGTAATTACCGTTATTATAGCGTAGTTTAGAAAGAACTGACAACTTTTTTAAAGATATTTTAAAGGATCGAATCGAAAAAGTTGGTGATAATCATTGAATATACTATATAATAGAAATATCTTGCCGATAGATAGAAAAAAAGATAAAATTTGGAGGTTGTTTTATGTCTTATAATCTTTCTGCCTTACTTCAAGCAAGTGAAATCACCTTAACGGAAACGATTCGTCTCCTAAAAGAGGCTCCGTATCTTTCACTACAAAAATTTGACCCCGATCAAACGGCTATCGTCATGGTCGATATGGTGAACGGATTTGTGAAAGAAGGTCCGATGTCATCACCACGTATTCAAACCATTATTTCACCGATTGCTAACTTAATGCAAGCAGCCAAACAGCGAGCTTTTCATATGATTGCTTTTGCCGATGCTCACGAAGAGACATCCGTGGAATTTTTATCTTATCCCCCTCACTGCTTACGGGGAACAAACGAAAGTGAAATCGTCGATGAATTAAAAGAAATCGGAGGATATACCTTAATTCAAAAATCATCAACGAACGGATTTTTAGAAGCTAAGTTTCAAGAATGGCTTAACGAACATCCGACGGTTGAGAATTTTATTATTGTTGGGGATTGTACAGATATTTGTGTCGAACAATTCGCCATTACCTTAAAAACGTACTTCAATACAGTCAATCGTCAAAGTCGTATTATCGTCCCTATTCACGCGACTGAAACTTACGACTTAGGAGCCCACACCGGAGACTTCATGCACGTATTAGCACTTTACAAAATGCAAATGAATGGAATTGAGCTTGCTCAAGAAATTACCAACTAGAAAGAGGCTTTTATTATGAATTTAAAATCAGTCAATTTAACGATGCTCGTCGATTTTTACGAATTAACGATGGCCCACGGCTATTTTGAAAATGGAATGGAAGACCAAATCGCTTATTTCGATATGTTTTTCCGCCGTGTTCCAGATGAAGGGGGATTCGCTATTATGGCGGGTCTTGAACAACTCATTGAATACTTAAAAAACTTAAAATTTACAGATGAAGATATTGACTATTTGCGTCAAAAAAATATCTTTTCTGAGGCATTCCTAGCCTATCTTAAAAACTTTAAATTCGCTTGCGATGTATATGCCATTGCAGAAGGGACTCCCATTTTCCCAAATGAACCGATTGTAACCGTTCGTGGACCTATCATTCAAGCTCAATTTATTGAAACAATGATTTTATTAAGCATTAACCATCAATCACTTATCGCGACGAAATCGAACCGTATTGTTCGTGCAGCAAATGGTCGTCCCGTTCTTGAACTTGGGGCTCGACGTGCTCAAGGAGCAGACGGTGCCATTTTAGGAGCTCGTGCAGCCTATATCGGCGGATGTATTGGAACAGCATGTACCCTATCTGATCGTGATTTTAATGTCCCTGCACTTGGAACGATGGCCCACAGTTGGGTCCAAACCTTTGATAGCGAATACGAAGCATTTAAAACATACGCCGAACTTTATCCTAACAACTGCACCTTACTCGTCGATACGTACAATACGTTAAAATCTGGAATTCCAAATGCCATTAAAGTCTTTAAAGAAATCTTGATTCCAAAAGGTTATGCCCCGGGGGCCATTCGTATTGATAGTGGGGATGCGGCTTATTTGGCCAAAAAAGCGCGTAAATTACTTGATGCAGCCGGACTCTTTGAAACTAAAATTGTCATCTCTAATTCACTGGATGAATACATCATCAAAGATTTATTAATCCAACAAGCACCGATTGATTTATTTGGAGTGGGTGAACGATTAATCACGTCAAAAACAGAACCTGTGTTTGGGGGAGTTTACAAAATCGTCGCTGTCGAAAAAGAAGGACGCCTGATTCCAAAGATTAAAATTAGTAATAATATTGAAAAAATTACGAACCCAGGAGCCAAACAGGTCTATCGTTTTTACGACCGTGAAAGTCATAAAGCCATTGCAGATGTCATCACCCTTGCCCATGAAACAATTGATGAGACTAAACCGTATACCCTCTTTGACCCTGAGCATACGTGGAAGCGAAAAGAAATTACGAATTTTATCGCTCGCCCACTCCTCACGCCTATTTTTATTAAAGGGGAACTTGTTTATCAATCCCCAACGCTTGAGGAAATTGTGGCCTATTCAAAAGAGCAAATCAATACGCTTTGGGAAGAGGTTTTACGCTTTGAAAAACCTCATCGATACTATGTCGATTTATCAAATGAGTTATGGACGTTAAAAACTGATTTATTAGAAAAACATTCAAAATAATCTCACGAAAGAAGAAAACGATAAAAATCGGTGAACTTCTCTCACATTTTTCTTTTCATTTAATGAAAATTTGTAATTTATTCTTGCATTTTATACTTTGGTCTGATAGAATGATTTTGTTGTATTTTCAATGGAGGTGAACTAGAATGCCAAATATTAAATCACAAATTAAACGTGTGAAAACAAACGAAAAACGTCGTCAATTCAATGCTTCTTACAAAGCATCTATGCGTACTGCAATCAAAAACGTTGAAGTTGCTGTTGAAACTAAAAACGTTGAGGCTGCAAAAGAAGCTTACAATACAGCTAACAAAAAATTAGACAAAGCTGTTGCAAAAGGAATTTGCCACAAAAACTTCGCAGCTCGTCAAAAATCACGTTTAAGCAAAAAAATCAACGCTTTAGGATAATTATCGATCGGTCGTAAATACCGATTCTTTTATCCCTTAAACATGGTAAAAAGACCTTATTTGTTCTCTGGCCAAATAAGGTCTTTTTTTAACCCAACGTTAGAAAAAACTCCACCGAGAATAAATTCCGGTGGAGTTTTTTTTGTTTGAATACACTTTTTATTTAATCGCTTTGAATTGAACTTGCACATCTGGATTCGTTGCAAACTCAGTTTTTGCCATCATGATAATTTCATTTGTTTGCTCTAATGTTGGTTCTTCTGTTCCTTCTAAGAAGACTTGAACTGTTTCTTCATTTGTACGAACTAAAACATCGTCATATCCTTTGGCTTTAATTAAAGACTCAAGTACTGTTTGATGTTGCGTATCTTTTGTAATTTTATCTAAATCATCTTTTGCTTCGCTTTTTTCTGTTGCATCAGAATCTTTGCTTGCAATGATTGATTTTAATTGTGCCACTAACTCGCTCTCAGCTTTTTTAACTTCTGAGCGTTGAATTTGAATTGAGCTTGTTGTCTCTTTCGTTTCCTTATCTTCTTCTGTTTCTGTTGATTCTTGTCCTTCTTCTTTTGCTGTTAATTCTTCTGCTGATTGAGCGTCTGTTTCTTTCATTTCTAAATTAGCTTGTGGAACAACTGAAGTTGAACCTACTTTGGCATCTTTTTCTGTTCCATCGCCAATGCTTACATAAAAAACTGTTAATAATACGAAAACCACGAATAATGCTGCTGTTACATATGAATTTTTGTTCATTTTAATTTCCCCCTATAGTTCAGATGCTTTTAATAATGTAATTTGATGAAGCGGAACGTCAAGTAACAAACTGATGGCATGCATCACATCATAAGGTGCCTTGATCGTCCCTTGGTAAACGATGACGACTCCATTTGAAACTGTCTCTTGACTACTACTCGAAAAGAGAGCTGAAGAAGTGTCTGCGACCGATTTATACGAGATATTAATACTATCGACTGTTACTCCTTCTATTGATTCAAATAAAGCTGTAATCTGTTCTTTGTGTTTTCCTTCGACTGATGATGTTGCCGAAGATTCTTGATTGTTAGATAAAGATCCTAAAGACCCGATATCGTCTTTTAGCAAAGACATCACCACAAAAGCGGCTCCAAGAAACATAATGATTCCCAACGGCCCAACATCAGCCATGATTTTTTTAAAACCTAAGCTCATGCGTCCCGATTTGGTTGGCGGCTGTCCTTCCACATCTTCTACCCCCTATCTTCGGAACTTCCTCCCACATAAAGTCGCTTCTTTTCCATCAATCCCCTCCTTTAAAGATGACATCTTCCTGATTGAGATTCAGTTGTTTGAGCATACACGTTTTCGCTGATGTGTCTGTCTTTGCCATTTCTATCGTGAGTTCCTCATCGAACTCAAATCCTAGAAGTTGAACCTCACACGCCTCACCCGCTGACTTCACACGTGCCTCCATCTCAGCCAGTGTTATCTTAGACAGGTCCGTTTCAACCAATCCTTGATAATACTGAATGGACTCATCGAACTTCCCCTCATCTAGAAATGAAACAGAATCAATGAGTGACGTCACTTCATTATTCATTATACTAATCACCGGCTTTAAAATGATAACAATGATAAAAAAGTGAAGGTAAAACGTAATTATTTTTTTATACGAAGCCGGAATCACCAATAAATTGACAATAGCTATCAAGAAAAACATGGCGATAATCTGTTTTGCATACTCATATAGCATATCTTTTCCCATCTCCTCAAAACTTGTCGCATCGAATTAGTTCGTTAATAACATCATATTAGAGCTATATAAAATAATGAAGAAGGTGAAAATAAACATCACACCGATAATCATCATAATAACCAATAAGTTCATCAACCCCGTATTAAAAACATCTAAAATCTTAATATAATCCTTACTTACGATGGGTTGAATCACTCCGGTTAATAAGCGGAATAAAATCAGACTCACCCCCACCTTTACAATGGGGAATGCCACCACAACAACAAGTGTGATTACCCCTAAAAGCCCCACACTGTTTCTTAAGATGGAAAGTGTTGAAACCACCGAGACAATCGTATCGGTAAATTTTGATCCAATCACCGGAATATGGTTCATTAAGTTTTGTGTCGTCCTAAAAAAGAGCCCATCAGCAAAGCTTAACGTCATATTCTGAATCGACATCAAGGTGAGAAAGAACGCAAAATAGCCTCCCAATGTCCAAAGCGCTACCTTGTTAATAAAGCCAATCAGTCGACCATACAGATCCTCGACGTTAATCTGATTAATAAATCCAAAAATAGTCCCAACCACAGTTAAAGGTAAACTGATTGCATTAATAAAGAAATACGAGGCATTGATAAGAAAAACAACTGCCGGCTTAAATAGCGTTTGATTCCAAAGCGCACCTGTAATTGTAATTAACGAGAGCAACATCGGAAAAATAGCCACTACAATGTTCATATACCGTGTTAAAATATCTAGCACGTAATCATGATAAAAAATAAATAACTGAAAGAGTTGAACCATCAATACGAGTTTTAAAACCGTATTCGTCACCTTTTCATACTTCGTTGAAAAGATGGATTGAATATTTTGAAATAAAGCAATAATCAAAAGAAAAATAAGGACACTTTTAAATTGGGTAAATCCTGTTGTTAACTCGTGTAACGCATAATCTCCTAGTGATTGAAAAAAACCGACAATATTAAAATTTTCTACCTTTAATAAATTCGTCTTATCTAAATAATCAGCATCCATCAACCAATCATATTGATTATAAAGTTCAGCCCAAATATTTTCAAATGCCGATAAATCAAACCCTGCTGCATCCATTACTCCCCCTCCTAGTCCATATCATTTACTAGACGACTGATAAAATAAGTTCAAATAGTTTAATAATCATAGGCAAACTGTATCCGATTAAATATAACTTCACAATATACTCAAACATCTTCCCGACGTTTCCAAGACTTGTTTCGGATAATAAGAAGCTGACAAATTCAGCATAGTAAACAATTCCAATTAAGCGGATAATGATGCTTACATACTCTTGCCCCACATTAAAATCCAAAAAGACATTTGTGATTTGGCCAATAATCCCTGATAGAAGTTGCAAGGCCATCATAAAAAAATACGTCAATAATACTAAACTAAAACACTTGGCGTATTTAGAGCTGACTTCATTTAATAACAGATACAGAATGGCGCATCCAATAACGAGTGTGAGTACTTTAACAATATCAATGACGGCCCCCTCCTTTATAACATAAAGATTGTTCTTAGACTGGTCATTAACACCTCAATCAACTGGACAATAAAGACCAACATATACACGTATCCAGCTAGCATCACTAAATCACTAATTTCTTTCCCCACATCAAATTTTTTAAAAAATAACGCAACAAATCCAAGCAGAAAAGCTACTCCTGCAAATCTTAGTAATCCCGTGACATCAACCATTGGCATGTTTCCTACACCTATCCTTTCATGAGAATTTGCTAGTTAACTCTATGTTTGCTAAGCAAAAAACATGAAACTTTCTACGAACAAAATACATTTTTTCATCCACTTCAAACCCCGTGTCGCACCTTTAAACCATAAAAATACAAAACCTCGTCTCATTCTTACCCAACTGTCGAAAAAATCCCCCACCCTATCAAAAAACGTATAAGCGACCTCATATGGTATAATCTATTTAGGAGGTGAGAAATGCTAGATAAAATAAAAGAGTGTAGCGAAATTTTTTCTAACTTCGCCACACCCATAAGCCCAATAATAGTTACTTTCATAGCATAAAAGCATTTATTAACAAACCAAAGCGAAATAAAAAACGCTAAGGTTTAAGAGGGTGGTTGCCTCCACCCTCTTCCTATTATAACATCTAGCAGAATAATATGTTAAGAATTTGTTTAATTATATTAATGGCAGTTTTATTAATGTTTAAGAAAACATATTTGATTGGTATTTTA
>DKYS01000013.1:0-1248 GCA_002493395.1 Turicibacter sp. UBA7094
TCCCTTAGTTATCATCATTTAAAAAGGGCGAGTCCCATTTAATAAGGTCTCGCCTCTCATTATCTTTGCTTTCTTGAAAACAACGATGCAAAAAATCCTTTTTTAATAACTTCTATTGGTTTTGGAGGATTAATCTCTTCATTTTGATAAACCTTTAATGGATTTTCATAAAATAATTGTTCTGCTAACTGTGGATCCAGTTGTTTAATAACTTCTAACGCTCCCCCGATTTTAGGTGATCTACGTTTAGGTCCATGGGCATCAGTTGCGATAAAATGAATCATATTATGTTCTATTAACTTAATTACCGTTTTTTGCACACGTTCTCCGAAAAATCCTCTTATACTCCCCACATTAGCCTGACACAAAACACCTAACTTTAAAAACTTTAATAAACTATTTGGATCTTCCATTACCATTGGGTATCGTTCTGGATGGGCCAAAATAGGAACTAATCCCATTAATCTTAACTCGTAGAAAACATCCTCTGCATATAAGGGGATATCGTTCATTGGAAACTCAATTAAAATATATTTTGAGTTATTCAGTGTTGCAACCTCACCATCTTGCACCAATTTGGGTAAGTCTGGCGTCATATAAATCTCATGTCCAGCTACTAGGTTTAATGAAATCCCCTCAGAAATTAACCTTTCATTAGTTTCCACGATTAATAATTCTACTTGTTTTTTGTTGTACGGTTCATTATATTGTATATAATGCGGTGTACAAATTATAGTTTTAATACCTTCGCTCACGGCAAGACGAGCCATTTCTATTGTTTCGTTAATGTCTTTTGACCCATCATCAATACCAGGTAATATATGAGAATGCAAGTCTATCATTTTATCCTCCCCTTTCTTTAAACATTTATGCTTATTTTATCATAATTCCTCCTCGTTTTCATATTAAAATGTGACTTACATCATGTCCTTCATTTAATTTATCTGATAAACTAATCATATACTATTTAAAAGAGGTGTCATCTATGGAAGAAATGATCTATATGAAATGTGGCTGCGAGTTTAAGAATGGACAGGCTGTAGCAGATAAAGTGAGAATGAAGGGGTTTGCTGATCAAGAAATGCCTCAACCCGTAAAAGTCAATTGTAGCTGTGGAGAAAGTTATATGAAAACAAAACTCATTGATAACTGTCCGAATTGTCAAATGACCTATGCAGTAACACCCTGCTCTGCCGATGATCACAACTATATCGTTCCTGCGGGAATTAATTATTAAAAAGCATCGAG
>DKYS01000013.1:1559-15753 GCA_002493395.1 Turicibacter sp. UBA7094
CTCGATGCTTTTTAATAATTAATTTTCTTTAAGTTCCGCCCGAACAACAAAACGTTGCGGGGTAGGCCCCATATAAATAAATGGATAACATGTAACTAATGTAATCGTTGGCTGTTGAGTTTTTTCATAGATGTATGGATCGTATGGGTCGACAACCTGTGTATCCTTAACTTCAAATACTAGAATAGTATCGAGATTTTCTATCGTAATAAGATCTCCAATCTTAACATCTTTTAATCCCCACAGTATATTTTCTCTATGACCATATAGCACAGAATTCCCCTTATCCCCTGGATAAACTGTCAGTTCATCTAATCCAACCCCTTGATTTAAAACTTCATCTCCCGTTCCAATATGAATAGGGATTAGCTTCTCATCACCGTTTATCTGTAAAACTCCTATCATCCCGTCTTCAAGATTACCTCTGTCATGCCCTGTATCCTCCCACTTTTCTAATGATTCATTCACCCCTTCACGTATATGAAAAATTGGATAGACAGCAACAAAGCAACAGATGATTCCTATAAGGATTAATACAATGGAAAACCACCTTTTCATTAATATCCCTCCCATATAATAAAAGAGAAACAAGCTGTTTCTCTTTTATTATTGATTAAAGTTCAGATTATCAAACGTCACAATCGTCTTAGTTTTATTTTTACCATCAATATACTCAATGTTTACTAAATCACCCTCACGACTAATTGGCAATTCTGATGATATAGTTCCCGCTCCAATTAATAGCAATTCAGGATAATCCTTCAACACAAGTGTATAATATGTATTCCCATCAGTTTGGCTCATTCCTACGCGTTCAATGATTGCCTCTACAGTTTTATGTTCACCTAGAGATGAGTCAAGAAGAGTCCCTTGGGTTCCGAACACTAACTTCGCATAATTGGTTCGTGCCTCATCCAAATTTTCTCCAGTCCCTACCTTAGAATAATCCTTCACATTAACAAAGGCATACTGCTTAACTAGTCCTTGGTTATCCTTTAGGGTAGTAAAATAAGTAGGCTCATTCTCAATATTTAATAATACTGGGAAACTTGCCTCATATCCTAAGTGTTGTACTTTTCCCTCCGCGGATTTCATAGCGGCGGTTTCAGTTGCCCCGGCTATTTTATAAAAAGTTGTTTCTTTCGTACGGGTATTAGATAACATAAATCCTACTGTCGATTCATCTGCACCAGACGAAGTCATTCCAGTATAAAAATACCATTCACCATCAATAAACATATAATTCGTACCCGGAGTCGTTTGAATAACATCCTTTTTGGCAAATAATGTATTGAAAAATCCATTTTTATACCAACCCCAATCATTGATTTGATTAATCACAAAGGACTGCGGCTGAATTCGATCAATCCATTTAGGTGCATCTTCTAAAGAATATTTATTCGTTTCGCCCGTTTGAGCATCCACTACTACAACTCCTGTTGCATCTGGTCCACCATGAATCCCAACCTTTTTAGTATACGTCGTTACAACCCAGTATGGACGTCCCTCATCGTCTAATTCAAATGAATAATCAGTTAATCCATTAAACATATTTCCCTCAAAATAAACCTTGCGACGAATATCCTCATTAAAATGTGCTGAAGGTAAATACTTCAATTTAATCGGATTTCCCTTAGCATCTTCTTGTACTAAACGCACATCCTGTGCATCAGTGGCCGAAACCATAATATACCCCGGCGTTCCTTCTCGATTAGCAAACCATTTAATAATATCGACGTGCTCAAGTGGAGCTACCCAATAAAGCTCATCCTTTATACTAATTAGCGTGTAATCACCTACATAAACTTGTGATCCAAGCCCCACATCTTCGCCTAATTTTTTATCTCCTAATCGTCTAGCATAAGATTCGTCTACCGTGGGAATCTTTTTCAAATCCATCTCAGGTATTTCCTTTTCAAACTCCTTCGTTTCGATGTCTCCGATTAACCCCTGATACTGTTGACTTAAAAATAAAGGCATAGAAGATACCTGATATCCTAAGTAAATTAAAAGAAGAACGATGATGCATCCTTTAATTTTTTTACCCGGGAAATGAACTGACTTTCCTTTAGTAATATCCTGAAAAATATAACGAATATCCTCATAAAAATAAGCAATCACTACTACAATAGCCAAACCAAAAAACAGATTAAATCCCTCTTCGAATCTAATATTTAAGGGAACTAGTAGTACATAGTCCGCTATTAGAAATAAAATCAATAGAGGAATAACGGTAACTAAAATATTCTTTAATCTCTTCACTTCACTCACTCCATATTATTTAATGAGCTTATTATATCAAAGAGGATACTTCAATTCCATAGTTTAGGGGAAGTCTTCAGGTATATTCCTTGCCTATCTATTCAAAACAATGGCAATCACACTATATTCATTCAAAATTTTACATTCATCTTAGATTAAGATATCTTCTTTAAAGTATCTTGTCATAAAAAAAACCAGCAAATGCTGGTTTCTAGGTTAAGAAATTGACTTTGAAGATAGTGTAAAATTTTAGTGTCTTTTAGATGTATCAGTTTAAATCTAACAGGCTTAAATTTAGTTTTATTTTATTTGAGGAGTACAAAACTAATTTATTAAAGTACATGTCTTAAGGATAAATTATTCAAAGTCATATATCAGTAATACTTATAAATCTATTAATCACACTACCCTAATATTCTTAACTAAATTTATTATACTATAAAGTTTATCACCATTGTGAAAAAAACAAAAACTTTGTGATTTTTTTTATTTCTCTACAGCCTCCAAAACTTCGTCTACCATCTTTAATGTAGAGTTAAACCCACCTGTTGCTGTATACCAAACCGCTGCATCTAAATAAACAATGTTCCCGTTTTTAGCCGCATCTGTTGAATTGATTAACTCATTATCTAATGTTCCCGAAGCATCCACTTCTCCACCTACAACAGCACCACGATCGATGACAAATAAATAATCTGGATTAATATCTTTAATATATTCAAATGAAACTTTTGATCCGTGAACTGAACCTTCTTCTAAATTATTATCTGCTTCTAAAAATCCAAAGTTGTTATGGATAATTCCGAAACGAGAATTAGCACCATACGCGCTAACTGAACCTTCATTTGTTAACACGACTAAAGCATTCAAATCTTGAGCTGTTACTTCTTTATTTAATGCTTCAATTTTTTCAGAAACTTCTTTCAATCCTTTTTCAACTACGTCTTCTTTATTAAAAATATCACCTAAAACGGTCATATTTTCTTCAAATGAAGCTAAATAATCTTCTGTATCAATCCCCATGTAAATTGTTGGCGCAATTTCACTTAATTCATCATAGTAAGCAGATTGGCGTCCAGAAATAATAATTAAATCTGGATTCATCTCATACACTGCTTCTAAATCCGGCTCCTTTAAACTACCTGCATTAGCATAATCTTCCGATTCATACTTTGATAAATGGGCAGGTAACGTCCCTGAAAGAGGTAGACCCACTACATCGTCTCCCACTCCCATATAATCAAGGGCATCCAATACCCCTAAATCGAACACAACAACATTTTTAGGCTCTTGGCTTACCTCTGTTTCTCCATAATCATGAGTTACAGTAATTTTTTTAGCTTCTGGTTCATCTTGTGCAACTTTTTCATCCGGTTGCGTGTTAGCACAGGCTGTTAAAGCCATTAATCCCACTAATACTGCTGATGTTGATAATACTTGTTTTAATCCTTTTCTCATTTTTTTCTCCACCTTTATTTTATATTTTTCACTAAGTCTAGTAGTACACACAGATTTTTCTACCATTAATTTCTTGGACATTAAAATCCATATCATACAACTTACTTAATGTTGACGCCGTCATCATTTCATCGACCGTTCCCACCGAGACAATCTCACCATCTTGAAGTGCAATAATTTCATCTGAATAGCAAGAGGCAAAATTGATATCATGGATAACAATAACAACTGTTTTTCCTAATTCATCTACAATCCGCCTAAGCATCTTCATAATCTGAACACTATGTTTCATGTCTAAGTTATTTAATGGTTCATCTAAGAATATATAATCCGTATCTTGGGCTAAAACCATCCCAATAAAGGCACGTTGTCGCTGTCCCCCACTCAACTGATCTAAAAATTTAGACTGAATATCCTTTAACTGCATGTATTCTAATGCTTCATCAATCTTTTCTTCATCTGCTAACGTTAAATTTCCACCACTATGAGGAAATCGACCAAAAGCAACTAAATCCCGAATCGTTAAGCGTACATTCAAATGATTACTCTGTTTTAAAATTGCTATGACTTTTGATAACTCTTTAGTATCCCATTGAGAAATTTCTTTTCCATCAATATAAACTTCTCCCGAATCTTTAGTTAACAAACGACTCATGATTCCAAGGACGGTACTTTTCCCTGCTCCATTAGGACCAATAAACGAAGTAATCTGACCACGCTTAATTTGGAAAGAAACTTGATTAACAACCGCCTTAGATCCATATTTCTTTGAAATATTTTTCACCTCAATCATAAACGCTCCTCCTTGAGTAAGAGATAAATAAAATAAATGCCACCAACAAAGTTAATAATCACACCGACTGTTGTACTAAACCTAAACACTTGTTCGACAAGAAATTGACCTCCGATTAAAGCCAATAAACTAATTAAAATAGCTGTCGGAATAATTAACTGATGCCGGTAATCTTTCACCAGTTGATAGGCTAAATTAGTCACTAAAATCCCTAAAAAGGTAATCGGACCAACTAAAGCTGTAGAAATTGAAACTAAAATGGCTACAGCTGTGAGCATTTTTAAAACCACTCGATCATAATTAATTCCTAAATTAATAGCTTGCTCTTTTCCTAATGCTAGAACATCTAAGGTCTTAACATCCTTCAAAACCCAGATAAGTGTCACTCCCATCGTCACCAAAGAAATGCTTAATAACTCAGACTGAATATTATTAAAACTAGCAAATATCTTATTTTGAACAATTAAAAACTCATTAGGGTCCATCACCATTTGCATAAATGAAGATAAACTACTAAATAAGGTCCCAAGAATCATTCCAACCATTAATAAGAAAAACAGGTTTGTATTCTCTCTCCTAAAAACAAATTGGAATAATAGAAGGGAAAATAGAATCATTAATCCACCAGCTATCAAAAAGTTTAGATTTGATCCGATTAAAGCAACATTCACTGACCCGAAAACAAAAATAATTAACGTTTGAAATAAATTATAAAGTGAATCTAACCCTAAAACACTTGGCGTTAAAATCCGATTGTTAGTAACCGTTTGAAAAATTACAGATGACACAGCTACTCCGCTTCCTGTTAAAGCAATCGCAATTAACTTAGGAATTCTCTTTGACAAAGCGTAATGATAAGACGTTGGTTTTAATCCATAAATCAAAAATAACACACTAAACACGACAACCATTAAAAGTAAGAGATAACTGACTTTATGCCGACGCATTTTTATCCCTCCTTATGATTAAATATAAGAAAACAACACTTCCAATAATTCCGACTGTTAATCCAATCGAAACTTCATAAGGATAAATCACTAATCGACCAATCATGTCACAAACCAATAAGAAAACCGCACCTAATAAAGCCGTCTGACCTAAACTATGTTTTAAGTGATCGCCTAACACCATCGATACTATGTTAGGAACAATTAAGCCTACAAATGGAATAGAACCCACCGTGATAATAATAACCGAAGTGATTAACGCCACAATCGTTAAACCTATATTAACAATCCACTGATGATTCAATCCAAGATTAGTGGAGAAATCTTCTCCCATTCCTGCAATTGTAAACTTATTTGCATATAAAAACGCAATAAAGACTAGCGGAATACTTAAATAAATTAATTCATAATTTCCTTTCATGATATTAGTAAAATCTCCTTGTGCCCAAGAAGAAATATTTTGGACAAGATCAAACTGATAAGCAATAAAACTTGTAATCGAATTAACTACATTTCCAAGCATCATCCCAATTAACGGAATAAATAAAGAATTCTGAAACTTAACTTGCTTCATGATTCCCATAAATAAGAATGTTCCAACAAGCGAAAAAATAAAAGAAAATATCATCTTATGGAAAAAAGATGCCCCTGTAAAAAACACCATTGCAATTAACATTCCAAGTTTGGCAAAATCCATGGTTGCAGCCGTTGTTGGTGAGACAAACTTATTTCTTGTTAATTGTTGCATAATTAATCCACAAATACTCATTCCGACACCTGTTATACACACGCTCAATAAACGCGGAATACGACTAATCAATAAAATATATAGTTGATTAGAATCCCCGCGGAAAATAGCTGACAGCGTGACATCACTCGCCCCTATAAAAATAGAAATCATCGATAGTATACCTAACACGGCAACCAGATATCTCTTCCTCATATGTCCCCCTCTTCCCAAAGTTAACATTTACTATTTATATCTAATATGATATAATTCAAACATTGAAATTGATAATCGTTATCAAATGATTGATTATAGTATAACATTATTTCTCATTTATTTCTAGAGATATCACTCTTATTTTTTCTTAAAATTGGATATGTTTACTTTTTTAGGGGGACCCTTTATGCACCGAATAAAAACGACTAATAAAAAGACAAATACTTCATATAGCGCAGATGTCTATTGGTATGTAGAAGAAAAATTCGCTAGCCCATTAAATTTAGATGAGGTAGCACAGCATTTTCACTTAAACAAATGTTATTTTTGTTCTGTATTAAAGAAAGAAACAGGAAAAACATTTTCACAAATAGTGAATGAGATCCGTATTGAGAAAAGTAAGGTTTTATTAAAAAATAGCTCTCTTTCTATCCTTTCTATCGCACTTGCCGTTGGCTTTAATAACCAAAACTATTTTAATATAACCTTTAAAAAATTAACGGGAATGACTCCGCTAAATTATCGAAAACTTGTTCAAAGTGATCAAAAAAAGGCGTAAACAAATAATTGTTTACGCCTTTTTATTAATCTATTAAAAGCTCTCTTAAGATTCGACCATCAGCTTCTGGCATTTTAAATCCTAAAATAGCTGCACAAGTTGGTGCAATATCAACTACTTTAGCAATAGAAAGTTCTTTTCCAGCTAAAATTCCCGGACCACTTAGAATTAGGCATGGTTGCTCACCTTTACTTGGGATATGTCCATGTGTTCCGCGACTCACTCGATAATCTTCATTCATAATCGGATTCTGATAATCCGCTTGAATATCGAAACCAAATGATGCCCCATCTTTTGCCTCTAAAACAAACGTAAAGTCCCCATCTAAACGATAAGTTTCCTTCACCTGTTCACGAGTAAAAATATGTTCAATATGTAATAAATCTCGATTTTCGTTTAATAAACGATAAACTTTTTCTTTTAAATCTTTATTGTTCTTGTCTTTTAAGTAAACATGGGCTGAAATAGCGCTTGATTGAATATAAGCTTCCCAATCAGTCATATTTCCATTTTCGTCAACAGTTAATAATCCATTCTCAATTAATAATTTATTAGGATTAATACTCATATCAATGTCTACTTGCCCATGATCAGAACAGAATACAAATGTGGTTTGATCATAAATCCCCTGATTTTTTAACTCATCTACGACAATAGCTAACATATCATCTAAGTACTTATAAGCGTCTACTAACTTCTCAGATAAAACACCATAAGAATGACGATAATGATCCGGTAAGGTCATATGCATTAATATAACTTCAGGTTGATAATGATTAATAACATATTTCGACGCCAATGCAGAGAACTTATCTGTTGAATAGTAGTTTGGTAAAGACCAAGCTTCTGCACAATAGTCCCACATTTCTTGAGTTAAAACCTCATTCGAATTCTTACGGATTTCAGCTTCCTGTTCTTCCTGTGGATAATGAATTCCAGCACGTTGAACAACGTAGTCAACATTCGCACCGACCAAAGATGGCCAACTATTGATAAATACCTTATATCCCTGTTGGGCAGCCAATTCCGGAAGAATCTGTGCCTTATTTTGATCACGACGCTCATACCAAGGAGCATTTTTAACTAACGGGGTGAAAACCTCATTAGTAATCACTCCATGCTTCTGAGGATAAGTCCCCGAAACAATAGAAGCGTGAGCTGTATATGTCATCGAAGGATAAACAGTCTCCACCGACTTCACAATCGAAGCTTTCTTTAAAATCGGAGCAAAGGTAGGAAGAGTTTTTAATATTTCAATATCTTTTCCAATCATCGCATCAAATGAAATTAACAATAATCTTCTTTTCATTAGTATCACTCACTTCTCTCGTGTCTTTATACTATCTTCTTTCAATTACAATAATGACATAATTTTTCTTAATTGTCCAACTTTAAGCGTTCCACATTCTATAAATGCCTAGTAAAGCAAGCTAGCAACAAAGAATACTAAATACTCTATATCACTTATACCCGCTTTTTCGGTTAAGATACGAACGGCTTCCATCACTCGAAAGGGAACTAGATAAAATGGTTGATATGATTTTAAAGCAGTTGATATCATCAAATAGCTACACGTTAATTGATGATTTATATCCTATAAAAATAAAGCAGGTCCGTTAACGAACCCACTTTATTATTTTTCTAATATCCAAAAAGTATTTTATAAATAACGTAAAACCATCCTAATAGACCGTGGATAATCGCCCATAAAATTGAATGATTTGAGCTAAAAGAAACAACAACTGCAATCATCATTCCTAAATTATAACTTTTACCTAAAGTAGATAATGCGCCTTGACGAAATTGATGACGATAGTCCTCTTTCAATTCCGCCCTTAACTCTTCTTTAAGTTGTTCTCGCCAGTAATCCTTCTGAGAATTATCGCTTCCATCACTAATAACTTCAGCTTCTACAACCTCTATCGTATCATTGTATTGCCCCATCATATTCCACCCTTATAGCTATTTTGTTTTTAATTTTTCTAATTCTTCTGCCGTAAAGTGATGACGTTCCATACAGAAATAGCACACAGCTTCAGCCCCATTATCTTCATCGATCATCGCCTGAATCTCATCATTTCCTAGGCTCATAATCCCGCTCTCAAATCTTTCTTTTGAACAATTACATTCAAAACGAACTTCTTGATGTTCTAAAATACGAACTTCATGTCCAAAAATAGCTTCTAACATCTTTTCAGGAGTATATCCCTCATCAATCATTGTAGAAACTGGCTTAATTTTAGACAATGCCGTTTCTAATTTTGTTAATGTTTCATCTGTTGCACCTGGCATAACCTGAAGGATAAATCCTCCAGCTGCACGTACTGAATTATCTGGTTCAACTAACACCCCTACACCAACCGCTGAAGGAACTTGCTCCGATACGGCATAATAGTATGTAAAATCATCACCGATTTCCCCTGTCTGCAAAGGAACCTGTCCAGTAAAATAATCTTTTAATCCTAAATCTTTTGTCACAGAAAGTTGCCCATCTGTCCCAACAGCCATCCCTACATTCAACTTTCCTGAATCATATTGAAAGTGAACTTCCGGATTAGAGACATATCCTCGGACATTTCCTTTTGCATCCGCATCAACAATAATAGACCCAACTGGTCCATTTCCATGAATGCGAATAGTGATTTTTTCATCACCTTTTAATTGGCTTCCCATCATCGTTCCGACTGTCAAGGTTCTTCCTAATGCAGCAGCTGCAGTCGGCCAACATCCGTGTCGGCGACGCGCCTCTTCAACTAAATGAGTTGAACTAACAGCAAACGCACGAATTTGATCATCAAAAGCTAAAGCCTTAACTAAATAATCTTTCATGTACAATTCCTCCTGATCAATAATTATTGCTTAGGAAATTTAACAATAAAACTTCTACTAGCCATTTTACATGAAGAACATCATTTTGGAAAGATAAATTAATATTCTCCGTATTTAAACACCTAATAGTCACTCTTTATATTATGGATATTATTCTATATTTTAATAAATCCTCTTTATATATTAGTTCATACTTTTCCCATATAATAAAAGTCTAGAAATTATCTCTAGCCCTTTACTAAAAATTTTGAACAAAAACTAATAGAAAGAAAACAATTTAGAGAGAAATCTTAACTCACAATTTCTTCACTAACTTCATTTGATAAGAAACCATAAAAAAACACTCTTAGTAAAAGAGTGTTTTTTTATTTTAGTCTATAATTGGCAATTTTTCATTAGATAAAGTTAAGGTTGATTTTAATTTATAATTACTTTCACGGACTAGTTTAAACTTGTTCTGCTTAGAATTTTCTTTTTTAGAGTTTACATTATAAGCAGTTTCCTCTAGTTTTCCTTTTTCAACTAACTCATCAATTTGTTCTTTTGTTAAAGTTTCATACTCTAACAGTGTCTCAGCAATCAATTTAACTAAATCCTGATTTGCTAATAACACTTGGCGACAACGATCATAACATTCACTAATAATCTTTTGCACTTGCTCATCGATTTGTCTAGCTAAATGATCTGAGAAATTTTTATCTTTATTATAATCGCGACCTAAGAAGACATTCCCGCTACGTTGTTCGTATTGAATCGGACCTAAGTCACTCATTCCATATTCTGTTACCATCGCACGAGCAATCCCCGTTGCTTTTTGGAAGTCATTATGTGCTCCAGTCGTTACTTCATTAAAGGTAAGCTCTTCTGATACACGACCCGCTAGCAACCCTGTAATACGATCTAATAAATCTTGCTTTGTTTGTAAGAATGTTTCTTCCTCTGGAAGCATTAAGGCATATCCTCCAGCTTCACCACGCGGAATAATAGTTACCTTATGAACCACTTCAGCATTCTCTAATTTGATACCGACCACCGCATGTCCTGCTTCATGATAAGCAACCACACGACGTTCTTTTTTAGAAAATACCTTTGATTTTTTAGCCGGTCCCATCATGACGCGGTCCGTTGCCTCATCAATATCGTGCATTTTAATCTGTTTACGATTTTCACGGGCTGCTAATAAAGCTGATTCATTTAATAAATTTTCTAAATCTGCACCGCTAAATCCTGGTGTACGGCGTGCAACATCTTCTAAGCGTACCTCCGGAGCTAAGCGTTTATTTCGTGAGTGAACTTTTAAAATCGCCTCACGTCCCTTCACATCTGGACGACCAATCGTGATTTGACGATCAAAACGTCCCGGTCTTAATAAGGCTGGGTCTAAAACATCAGGACGGTTAGTTGCAGCCATCACGATAATTCCTGAATTTGGACCAAATCCATCCATTTCCACAAGCAATTGATTTAATGTCTGCTCGCGTTCATCGTGTCCGCCACCCATTCCGGCTCCACGTTGACGACCAACGGCATCAATTTCATCAATGAAAATAATACATGGGGCAGTCTTTTTAGCGGTTTGGAACATATCACGAACACGGCTAGCCCCTACACCGACAAACATTTCTACGAAATCTGACCCTGAAATCGAATAAAATGGAACACCAGCTTCACCGGCTACGGCACGAGCAAGTAATGTTTTCCCTGTTCCCGGAGGTCCTACTAATAAAATACCTTTTGGAACACGTGCTCCCATTTCATTATATTTTGCTGGATTTTTTAAGAAATCAACTACCTCTACTAATTCCTCTTTTTCTTCATCATTTCCAGCGACATCATCAAATGAAATTCCCTCTTGCTTAGATAATTTGGCACGGCTCTTACCAAAGTCAAATGCCTTATTATTTCCACGTTGAGCTGATCTAAACATAAACATGATTACACCTAAGAATAATACGGTTAAAATGGCATAAGATAAGAAACTCCAAATCTTACCTGCCGTTGAGGCTACTGTATTTTCTAATGTAATATCTTTTTCAAGAGCTAGGTTGCTAATTTTTTCATATGTTTTGTCCGCTACTACGATTGTGTAAGGAACCTCTTTACCTTCAACCTGCATCTTACCTGAAATCGTCCACAAGTTTTTATTATCTTCTCCATCAACTGGACGAGCCTTCATAGAAACCACATTTCCGCTTTCAATCTCAGTAATAAATTCATTGTATGTCGGTTGTTCGATTACTGGTTCCTGAGGCTCCATAAAGATAAATCCATATAAACCTAACACGATAATAAATAGTAAAAAGTAGATTCCAATACTTTGTGGACCTTTTTTCTTAAAGCTATTTTGCTTTTTAAAGTTTGGATTAATTGGCGGCATCATAGCACCCCTTTCTTATTTCATGTATACTTCCTCTTTAAGAATACCTACATACGGTAAATTACGATAATACTCATCATAGTCTAATCCGTATCCTACAACGAATGCCTTAGGAATTGTAAACCCAATATATTTTGGTTCCATTTCAACGATTCGCCCTTCAGGTTTATCAAGCATTGTGACAACCTCAACTGAAGCGGCACCTCGATGTTTCAATAATGCGATAACTTTTGTTAGTGTAAACCCTGTATCTACGATATCCTCTACAATAATGATATGACGATTTTCCACTGAAATGTCTAAATCCTTTAAAATTTTTACTTGTCCAGAAGAAGTTGTCCCACCATGGTAACTAGAAACATCCATAAATTCAATCTGAATTGGAATATTCATATGTTTCATTAAATCACCAATAAAAGGAATTGATCCCTTTAGTAATCCTAATAAAATAGGTTTCTTATCTTGATAGTCAACCTCTAATTGTTTAGCTAATTGAGCTGCTTTATCCTCGATTTGCTCAGTTGTAAATAATATTTCTTTAATATCGTTACGCATCTTCTTCATTCCCTCCACGATGATTATAATCAATTGTAATTGTTTGACCGTTTAGTTTCTGCTGACAAAACGCGGATTTTTTTAAAAGTGGTACCCAAAGAATTTGATCATTAGAATCGACCACAATCGGCCACAAATCTCTTAATGATTTAGGAATTTTACTTTCTATCATAATCTCCTTAATCTTTTTAGAACCTAGACCGTTCATTAACTGAATGCGATCCCCTGGTTTACGCGTGCGAACTTTTAACGGCAATTCTATTTCATTATAACACAAATGGACTTTATTAATGCAAAATTTTTCCGGTTTTTCATCGACTTTGTTCTCGCTTACCTTAATCCAATCTCCTGTAGGTAGACTGACTCTATTATTCATTAATAAAGTGATTTCATATCCTTCTAATACGCTATCATTTGTAGAAAAACGGACATTATCGTAAGCGATAACACAACGAATTCGATGAGGTAAGCATAACGTCAAGTTAGGCTTGGGGTTATTAATTAAATTTAAAATATGTTCGATATGAACACTTTGAATATCTTTAATAGAAAATTGTTGTAGGACTCTCCTAATCAAACGTCTTGATAAACTAGGCGGCAGTTTTTGAAGAAAGGTACGGGAAGTCTCAACCCAATGGTCTCCTTGAAGAACATTTCCCATCAATTCATCGACTTTTTCATTAAAATAACTTTCATCATCATTTAATTGCTTACCAACGGCCCTTAAATGTCCATAAACAGAGTTGCTCTCTTTTAAAAGTTGGGGGACGATATACTTCCTAATGCGATTTCTTGTATAAGCATCACTCTTATTAGACTCATCCTCACGAAACTCAACTTTTTCTTCCTCGCAATACCCATAAATCTGATTTTTAGTTACATTAATAAACGGACGGACTATCTTTAATTCACCATTAAAAGTTACCGGTTTAATTCCGATTAATCCACTAGGATTTTCTTGGTATAACAATCGCTGAATTTGAGTTTCCAATTGATCATCTGCATGGTGGGCCGTTGCTAAACAACTTGCCCCATATTTATTAGCGACAGCATTAAAAAACTTATAGCGCTCTTTTCTAGCATACTCATGGAAATTCTCTCTTTTGTTCATTTGTGGTAGATAATATCCCTCATAGGGTAATTTATATTCAGCTGCAATCTGTTTAACTAATAACTCATCCAACTCTGAATTTTTCCTTTTCTTATGATTGACATGTGCGACAACTAAAGATAATTGATACTGAGTAGCATAATGTTTCATAAAATGTAGGAGTGCCATCGAATCTGATCCCCCAGATACAGCTACGATAACCACACTTTTTTTATCAAATAATTCATATTTTTTTACTGTCTCTAATATGACCTTCCGCATCTAACTTCGAACTCCTTATAATAAAAAATCTTATTTTTTATTATATCTATTTTGAGGTAAAAAAAAAGTGTCATTACAAGTTTAATACACTTTTTATCC
>DKYS01000049.1 GCA_002493395.1 Turicibacter sp. UBA7094
TGCTTCACGTGATAACGTTGAACCCGGTACATTTGTAATGGTTAACGATGGATAACCTAATTGTTTGATTTTGACTAATACGGCACGGCTATCTGCAGTTTCTCCTGATTGAGAAATAAAAATAAATAATGGGTTCTTACTAATAACCGGTGTATTGTAGACAAATTCAGATGAAATATGAACCTCTGTTGGAATCCCCGCTAACTGTTCAAATAATTGCTTTCCAACATAACCGGCATGCATACTTGTCCCTGCAGCGATAATATATAAACGATCCGCAGATTGGACAGCATCTACAATCTTTTGATCCATTTTAATTTGACCATCCTCAAAGTATTGCTCTACAATTCGTCGGATAACATAAGGTTGTTCATCAATTTCTTTTAACATATAGTGAGGATACGTTCCCTTTTCAATATCTGAGGCATCTAACTCAGCCGTAAATGGAGCACGTTTTACCGGAACGCCTAGAAGATTGTAAATTGTAACTCCTTCACGAGTTAATTTAATAAACTCCTCATCCTCTATTTCAACAAATTGATTTGTACATTGAAGCATCGCCATGGCATCTGATCCAATCATATTGAACCCTTCTCCTAGTCCGATTAACATTGGAGATTTATTTTTAGCGGCATACAAAACATCTGGATTATTAGCATCAATGACTCCTAATGCATAAGAACCATGTAATAAGCTCATGACGTGACGAATCGCCAATTCTACATCCTCTTTCTCTAAAACAAAATGTTCGATTAACGCAGCAATTACTTCTGTATCCGTGTCAGACATGAATGTATAGTTAGGTAAAAACTCTTGACGTAATTCTAACTCATTTTCAATTACACCATTATGAACAATCGTAAAACGTCCTGTACTTGATTGATGAGGGTGTGAGTTACGTTGATTAGGGGCCCCATGAGTTGCCCAACGTGTATGCCCAATTCCTACTGTAGATAAAACCGTTTCATCCACAACGGTACGTAAATGAGCGATACGTCCTTTATCTTTAAAAATATGTACACCCTCACTCCCCACAACTGCAATTCCAGCTGAATCATATCCACGATACTCTAACTTCTCTAACCCGTTTAATAAAATATCCTTAACGTCCTGTGTACCAATATATCCAACAATTCCACACATCTTTATAACAACTCCTTCTTTTTTAACTAAATATAAAAAATAGAGTCGCTTTCCTAATTACCTTTTCTTCAATTTTGTCGTAAGAGTCACCTCTTAGTTTTGTTTGAAGACCTCGACTGAGGCATGCAGCCGGAAGGCACCCGCCGAATAATCGATTAACCTTCACCTCGTCAGCTAATAGAATAACTCTAAAAGCTCTGGCGCTTTTATGAATAGACACATCCAATCTACCCCGTAATCCTCCTTTCCCCATAGAAAGCAACACCTCAATTATATCATATGCGAAAAGAAAAAGTATGTTCTTTTCACATAATGTGAAAAGAATTCTTTCCTAAGAAAATACATAAAAATTTATATCATTTAAGATTCAATTTAGATTTACATTCGCCTATCTCCGCGTTGATAAGGACCTCTCCCCCCTATCAATACCAACTTACTGAAAACGGCTAATTAAGTAGATTGTCTTCATCAATATTAAATATTTCACCACCTTAATTCAGAGAATTAATATTTTATACCTCCCCTATATTATTAAATAACCCAAGGTCTCTATAAATTAATTCTGTTCATTATAACTCCAAATAAACAAAAAATGCAGTATAGGTCCTAATAAATCTGGACTTTGTACTACATTTTTTATACTTTAATCATTAACTATTTAATTAATAGAATAGGTTTCCCGTTATAACTTTGTTACTTTAGTTCATTTTCTACAACAGATAAAATACGTTCTACATAAGCCTCGCATAACTCCTCAGTTTTAGCCTCTACCATTACACGAACTAATGGCTCTGTTCCAGAAGGACGAACTAAGACTCTACCTTTCCCTTCCATCTCAAGCTCAACCTCAGAAATAACCTTTAATATATTTTCATTTGTCATCATTGCATTTTTATCTTCAACGCGAATATTTTTTAATAATTGTGGATATTTTAACATTTTGTTAGCTAAATCTGCTAAAGACTCTCCCTTTTCTACAATAATTTTAGCGAGCTGAACGGCACTTAACATCCCATCTCCCGTCGTTCCATAATCTAGGAAAATTAAGTGACCCGATTGCTCTCCTCCAAAATTATAATCATTCTTTAGCATTTCCTCTAAAACATAGCGATCACCAACTTTAGTCTGTACACTACGTAATCCATGTTCCTCGATAGCATTATAAAAGCCTAAATTACTCATAACCGTTGATACAACAGTTCCCTTTTTCAGTAATCCTTTTTCATTTAAATACTGACCTACAATAAACATGATATAATCGCCATCAATAATAGCTCCCGTATGGTCAACGGCAATCAATCGATCACAATCTCCATCAAAGGCAAATCCTAAATCAGCTTCATGCTTTACAACCTCTTTCGATAATGCCTCAGGATGTGTTGAACCACAATTATGATTAATATTAATTCCATCTGGATTAGATGATACAGTTATAATGTCTGCATCTAAATCCGCAAATAGCTGTGGAGCCAAGGCCGAACTCGCACCATTTGCACAATCCAAAACTATTTTTAATCCAGTCAACTTTTGTCCTACTGTTCCTTTAATAAAGTTAACATACTTCTGTGATCCCATTTGAAAATCCTCAATGCGTCCTACCTCACCAGCAATTGGGCGAGGTAATTCATCAATTGAATCAATTAATAATTCAATCTCTTCTTCTTCTGCATCACTTAGCTTATAGCCACTATGACTAAAAATTTTAATTCCATTATCTTGGACCGGATTATGTGATGCTGAGATCATGATTCCTGCATCTACATCTAGACTTTTAGTCAAATACGCAACTCCAGGAGTTGTAATTACTCCAAGCGTCAACACATCCGCTCCAGAGGAAACCAATCCTGCAATTAATGCACTTTCTAATAATTCACCTGAAATACGGGTATCTCGACCGATTAACACTTTTGGGCGAGTATTTTTTGACTTTAAGTGATGCCCTAAAATTCTTCCTAACTTCAGCGTGAATTCTGGAGTCAATTCTGTATTAGCAACTCCTCTAATTCCATCTGTTCCAAAGTATTTTCCCATGTCACATAACCTCACTTTTATTCTGTAATAATAATATTTACCTTCACTTGACTTGGTTCAATCATCACATTATCAATAGTTTCTATCGTAATCGGAATTTGATATTCACCAGGTGTATAACCATTTAAATCAATAAACACTTTAATATCATCTTTAGAGAGTGAATCTACTCGTGTTTTAGCCCCACTTAATACTAAATCAACCATCGCATCGTCCAAAGTCTTAGCCTTCACTTTATATTTAGCATCTAGATTTTTAAATTCAATTGGAATCTCCTCAAAAGTCTTCTCTTGTGTCTCCTCATAAGTGACTTTCACTTTCACTGTATCAACACTCATTTTATGAACATTTTCTGGCTTTTCGAGCTTTACAATAATTTCATTATTTTCATCTAATTGATATAAATCTATCGGAGCAATAATTTCCCTATACATATCTATCACGTCTGTCTCCCCGTATAACTTAACCTCAGATGGTTCTAAAATAATGGATTCAATACTATATCCTTCTGGGGGATTTCCCGTGATAGCCTCTTTAATAGGAACCACCTTACTTGGTGTAGTCACCTGAGTAGACACTGTAACCTTCTCAGGTCTAATTTCAACATCTAACTTATTTCCTAATTTATCATAGGCGTAAACTGGAGCTTGATAATCAGCAAGTTTCGATAAATCTGAAACATCTACGATTGCCTTTACAGTAGCTATCTGATCTACTACTGCCTGTGGCCCCTTTATCTTAACCTTATCTACTGCCAACTGTGGATCACCTAATACATACATTTCATCAATTTGATCCAAATTTACAAAATCCGCTTTTATAGACTTCTCGGTTTCAATTAAAGACATAATCGTTACAACAATTGTACTCGGGTCAAGCTTCACATCTAAATCATTACTGAGTTTACTATACTCCAAATTAACCTTATGTGTCCCCGGAGGGAGATTTCTCAAATCAGCATAAATCTCAAAATTAGATTTTGCTTTAGCGATATCTACTTTTCCCTTGTCACCAACTAATGTAACATCTACAGTATCCGGTAATCCGTCAACCACCATTCTATCCTGATCGTAATACTGAGTAAGCGGATAATTATTAATATCTGCCGAATACCGTTCCTTAGCATTAGGAGCATATCTAACATTAATAGCAAATACAATTGCTACTACTAATGCCAACAGTTTAATAAGTCGTTCATTTCTAAGTAAACTCTCATAAACATGATCTAACTTTTGGAATCTCAAAACACTCAATAGCATTCCTGGATTAGTTAAAACCCTTCCGAGGCGTTTTGAAAAATTTACAAATCGATATAAAATTTTATCAGTCTCTTGTGAATTATTATCTACTTGTTCTAGATTTTCTCGTACATTCTCTTTTCTCATAAAACACCACCTTCATAGACCCCAATCGTTTTTTAGTTTAAATACTTCTCTAAGTCAGTTTTAAACAAATCGATACGATCATAAACTTTTAGTTCTCCCTTATACGCAATTGAATATCGTCCTGTTTCTTCAGATACTACTAGAGTCACGCTATCTGAAATCTCACTAATTCCAATTGCTGCTCGGTGTCTTGTCCCAAACGCCTTATTAATATCCTCTCTTCGTGTAGAGGGTAGATAAGCACCCGCACAATAAAGCTTCCCATCTCTAATCATAACAGCTCCATCATGTAGTGGCGTAGTAGGAACAAATATAGTTGTCAATAACTCTTGAGAAATGTCACCGTCAATAATCGTAGACGGAGTGATAAATTCATCTAATTTAACACCCCTTTCAATAACAATTAATGCACCAATACGACGCTTTGCTAAAAACTCTACTGAATTGGCTAAAATACTATTTATATCGGTTCCGGCAATAATATTTCGTTCGCGATTCATCGTGCTATTCCGTCCAATCTGTTCTAATCCACTACGAATCTCAGGTTGAAAGATAATAATGACAGCTAGTAATCCCCAATCGATAATATTACCTATTAAAGCACTTAAGGTATACAAATCAAATATTTGACTAATGATATCGATAAGATAAATTAGCATAACTCCCTTAAGAATTTGAACGGCACGAACATTTGATTTAATCAGTTTTAATATATAGTATATAATAAGCCATACAAAATAGACGTCTAAACATACTAATAACAGTTCAAAAAA
>DKYS01000118.1 GCA_002493395.1 Turicibacter sp. UBA7094
TAACTTACTTGTAACTGTTAGTTAGTTACCTCCCTCCTCACCTAATTTTCTCTTTAGAACACTTCATCATGAAAAATCCCCCAGTTTGAAGTTTTTTCAAAGTGGGGGTTCAACACTTATTATTTAGCTATTCTATCATATTGACAATTTATTATATCGAACCCACAAAAAATAATCAATCTTTTTTAACGAACCTCTAGGATAAAATGACGTTTTTCGATAAAATAATAATCATCTTAGAAAAAAGGAGTCGTTCAAATGAGCCAAACGAAAAAAGCCATTCAAGCCCTGCTCGAACAAAAAAGACAAGGAACTGCTAAGCAAAAAACACAACTCTTACCAAGCCGCGAAATGGTTAAAGGACAAAAAGGAAAAAGCACACGCAGAAAAGCAGGTGTCTTAGGTTAATTGACTCAGGTAATCCCTCTAGGGATTGCCTTTTCTTATTTTTAGGGTCACGACACGAGATGAAATCATTAGAGAAATGTCTAATTTTTAAATTGCATAAAGATTATGTCTTACTTTTTCCCGCCACTTCTTTTTCAGCATGACTGGTTAAAAATACTTGTCGGTTTTTGTATAGATAAAACAACGTAAATAGTATAAAATAAAGAAAGGTCATTCTAAACAATATAATTAGTTTACAGGGAGGAGAATGAATGATGGCAACCCAAATGGAACTTATGAAAAAAATTATTGAAGAAAAACGTCAAAAAACAAAACAACAAGATAAATTAAAACGCCCAGATAAACAAATCGGCGAAGCTAGAAAACGCATTAAGCGACACAATGGTGGAGGATTATTCGATAAGTAATTCGTTTTCACCGACTTAACTTTTAATTAAAGGAGAACAACCATGTCTTTAACATTTGAAACACTTCAGTTAAATCCTTCGCTCATCGAAGGATTAGCAAAACAACACATTACGACCCCGACCCCGATTCAGGAACAAACCATTCCTCTTATTTTAAGTCATCAAGACGTGATTGCCCAATCACACACAGGAAGTGGAAAAACCCTCGCCTTCCTTCTACCCCTTTTTCAAAAAATCGATGTTACCAAACGTGAAATGCAAGTGTTAATTTTAGCACCGACTCATGAATTGGTCATGCAAATTGATGCTCAAGTCAAATTATTAGCCACTAATTCAGGTGAAGCTGTTACCTCAACAACGATTATTGGCGGGGCAAATATTGATAAACAAATTAAAAAATTAAAAGAAAAACCCCACATTATCGTCGGATCAGCAGGGCGTATTTTAGAATTAATTAAAAAGAAAAAAATTACGGCTCATACGATAAAAACGATCATCTTAGATGAAGCAGACAGTTTACTTGATAATACGAACACAAAAACAATCCAAGACATCATTAAAACGACGTTGCGTGATCGTCAACTTTGCATCTTCTCAGCATCGATTAGTGCGCAAACAGAAGAAATTGCTAAAACATTGATGAAAGAACCAGTCGTCTTAAAAATGACAGACCAAATCGCGATGAATCCAAATATTTCTCACTTTTACTTAAAAGGCGATCGTCGAGATAAATTTGAACTTCTTCGAAAATTAATCGTGGCAGAAGAGCCCGAGCGCGCCCTAATTTTTGTCAATCAAAATGACTCAATGCAAGAAATTGCTGAAAAATTAAATTATCACCAAAAAGAAACCTTTATGATGCGAGGGAATATCAAAAAAGAAGAGCGTAAGCGTGCATTAGACGCTTTCCGAAGTGGAAAAATCAAACTCTTAATTTCATCCGATTTAACCGCTCGCGGACTTGACATTCCTGCTGTGACTCACATCATCCACCTTGATTGTCCATCTAATCCCAATGAATATTTACACCGTGCAGGACGTACGGCTCGCGGATTCGCTGATGGAAAATCAATCTGTATTGTGACAGATAAAGACCTTAGCACGTTAAAAAAATATCAAAAGAAATTTAATATTAACTTCCAAGAAATGCAACTTAGCCACGGTGCTTTTATTCCCGTAAAAAAATAGAACTAAAAAAGATGACCCCTTTCGTCATCTTTTTTTACGCCAAAAATACGCGCTTCGATTCTATCTGATTCTAAAAAAGGAAAATAGTTTTGACTATTTTCCTTTTTTAATCGTCGGAATTTTTCATGGAAACCTTCTCCATTTGATCTTCCGGTTTAAATTTTTGGAGTTGTTCTTCTGTTAGATTCAACACAAATTGACGTTTAATTTCCAATAAATGTTTAACTTCGTTCAGATATTGAAATAACAAGGCTCGATTTTCAAACTCTTCTCGCGTTTGTGGGAGCGCTTGATGTCGGAAGCGATCTAAAACCTGTTTTGTTTCCATCATGAGTTCATCCGCCGTATTAAATTCATGTAAACGACCCGCAATATGTTCAGTTAAATCAGCGAGACACATGGATTGATCTAACGTCATTTGTAATTTTCCTAAAAGATGCCGCATGCCACTTAATACTTGATATTGCATCCCTCTCATTTCCATATACTGTGCATAATACGTCATCTCATCAAATAAATAATTTTGTCGATTGTTCTCAGCGCGTGCCTTTGCTAATTCTAACTGTTTGGCAAGCGATAAAAACAAATCCTCTTCATCAATCGTCACGGAACGACTTCGAATGGTTTTCGCTAAACAAAACAACACTTTGCGAAACTGTTCCTCAATTGCGACTTGATCTTGCCTAATTTGGGGAACCATCTTTGGCATATAAAGATTAAAAATGAGCGCAATCCCGGCACCAATCGCCATCAATAAAAGCTCATTCATTAACAATCCACCACTTATATACCCTTCCCCAAGCACGTGTGTCACTAAAACAGAACTCATCACAATCCCGTCACTCAATTTAAACTTAACCGCTAACGGAATAAATAAAAGTAAATAAATTCCAAACGAAAGCGGATGAAATCCAATCGTTAAAAAGAGGACTCCACTTAAAAAAAGAGCAAGTAACGTTGAATAAAGCCGTAACTTCGCAATCTCTAATGATTTTTGTTTAGTATTTTGAACACTTAAAACCGTAATAATCCCCGCCGATAATGCATATTTTAACCCCATAAATTGGGCGATTAAAATGGCTAGCGTTGCTCCGATTGCCGTTTTAATCGTTCTCATTCCAATTCGATATTTCATTCAAACTCTCCTTTAAAAACGCTACATTAACATCGATAATAGACGATACACCGACTCTTCTGTTTTCATCCACCACGACTTATTTTCCTCATCTGTCAGATCCAATAACCGACATCGTTTTTGGTCTTCCTTAAACTGCTCGATTAATCGCTTAGCCACAGACTCATGATAAATAAAAGCGGCGAGCTCAAAATTAATACTAAAACTTCGAACATCCATGTTCACAGATCCAATCGTCGCTAACCGTCCGTCAATCACCATTGTTTTAGCATGTAAAAACCCTTCATAAAAATAAACCTCAATATTAGCCTCTAAAAGTTCCTTAATATAGGATGTCGTTGCCCGGTGAACAAAATGGTTATCAGGAATGACTGGAATCATAATTTTAACGTCTATTCCTGAATGCGATGCAATCTTTAATCCGTGCAAAAACTCACTATCTGGAATAAAATATGGAGATTGAATCCAAATGCTCTTTTTCGCTATGGTTAACCACTTAATGTACGTCGCACGCATATGGTCCCGTTCCTGGTCCGGTCCATCGTAAACAAGTTGCAGTTCAATTTGAGCATCCTCAATTTCTTCTTTAGGAAAATAGCGTAAAATCTCGGATTTAATTTCTTCTAAATCAGACACTTGTTCAATGACTGCCGTATAATCTTTTAAAAAACGTAACTGCAACGAATGAACCACTTCCCCGGTCACTCGAACATGCGCATCGCGCCAAGGTGAAAATTTAGGATTTTTCGATAGATATTCATCCCCGATGTTCATTCCTCCAAAGTAACCGACTTTTCCATCAATCACCACAATCTTACGGTGGTTGCGATAATTCCAATTTAACGTAAAAATTTTCAACTTCGCCGGATAGTGTTTGACCACAATCCCTCCCGCTTCTTTTAGCGGTTTAAATAACGAAGTGGGCGTCATGAAACTCCCCCCATCATCATACACCAGACGCACCTTAACGCCTTCACGGGCCTTTTTCGTCAACGCTTGCAAGAGTGCCTCTCCGCTCTCATCGCCTCGAATAATAAAATAAAGCACATGAATCGAGTCCGTCGCCTGCGAAATATCTCGAAGGAGCGCCTCATACTTATCCTTCGCTTCGCTAAAATAAGTCAGAGTCTTCGCCCCAACAACGAGTGATTTATTGTAATTTAAATTAAATTTAATAAATGAAAGATAGGGAAAATGAATCTGTTGATTCGTCAGTTTCCTTAACTGCCTCTCCACGGATGCCGCATACTCCTGTTCTTCCATCTCATCCAAGAACGTGAGTTTTTTCCTCATAATAGGCCCATGTCCGAATAAAAGATAAAGCAAAAAACCGATAAATGGAATAAATGTCATAATCATGGTCCATGCAATAATATAAATGGGCTCATCTTTTCGTTTAAAAATCATCCGCAAGATGGTCCATAAATTGAGAACCTGTATCACCAAAAGTGACAAAGCAATCATCCATGCTAACATGATTCGCCCTCCTCCTTTTTATCGTTAATTTTAGTTCCAAAGTTAACATTATACCTTAATATTCGCCTTTTGGTAAGTTCATTCGATGAACTATGCGCAAATTTGTTTAAGAAAAGTGGTTAAAGCGCTTATAAAATGAACGGTATCTTCCTTTGATCGCTTTTTAGGCCCCTTAATTCGCTCCCCTGAATGACGCAACTTTTTCAACGTATATCGCCGATAAAGTAATTCATCAATATTATTCTCATCATACGGGCGGCCATTTTGATTAAGGGCATACCCCCGCTTCGCTAACACTAAGGCAGCCAACCCATAATCTTGCGTGATGACTAAATCACCGGCACAAAGCCGATTCATAATCTCATAATCCGCCGCATCACTTCCCTGCATCACCGTCACAACCTCCACGCCTTCTACACAAAATTCATGAGCAATATCGCAAACAATCACAACTGAAACTGAAAAGTCATGAGCTATTTCAACCGATGTAAAAACTTTACTATTCTTTGTAAAAACATTATAATTTCATAAAGTTGATTTCCCTTTTCTTCTCTACAAATACGTTGTGTAGAGGTTTCGTGTCCGATTTGGTAGAAGACTAACATCTTACGAATAAGAACGCTTAAACTACTCTCGTTGATTTGACACTCCCAGGGCGTAAATTCGGCGTCATCAACACCTACACATCAATAATCTCTTGGTAGTGAGGGGTTATTGATTATATTTTGATAAATTAATACTTGCGTTATAATCACGATTCATTTCAAGGCCACAACAATTACATTTAAATACTCTATCTTTTAGTTTTAAATCTGATTTAATCGTTCCACAACTTGAACACGTTTTTGAAGAAGGATACCATCTATCCGCTAATACAAGTTCAATACCATATTTTTTAGTCTTATATTCCAATTGTCGCCTGAACTCATAGAGTTTTTGTTGTTGAACAGCTTTTGATAGATGACGATTTTTCATCATTCCTGAAATATTCAAATCTTCAATCACGAGACGAGATGGCTTGGTTTTCACTATCTTATTCGTGGCTTGATGAAGATGATTATTTCGGATATTTCTTAAACGTAAATGAATTAATTTAATTTGACGTTCAAGTTTGATGTTATTTTTTGTTTTGACAAATTTATTGTCTTGTTTGTTCATTTCATATTTACGGCTAACTTGTCGTTGAAGTCGTTTTAATCGCTTTTCCAACTTTTTAATAGTTCTTAACTTGTTAATGTTTTTAAACACTTGGCCATCACTACAAACAGCCAAGTCCTTAACTCCGACATCAATTCCTAAACTAACGTTTGTTAATTCAACTGGTTCATCCTTCACTTCAATACCTAAGGTTAAAATCCAATAACGTCCATTGTGTTTAATGCGAGGATTAGTAACTTTAATTTTGTCTTTTTTATAATTACCTTTTGGTAAGCGACCTTCGTCAGACATTTTGACAAGTCCTATTTTTTCAAGATAAACATAATCATCATTGACTTTTAATTTTCGTGGATCGTGATAGAAAGAGGTTTCACACTTTCCCTTCTTCTTGAATTTAGGATAACCACCTTGTTTTTTAAAAAACTTCTTATAGGCATCTCCTAAATCACGAAGCGCTTCTCGCCCACCATCGGCAGAAGGGGTATTTAACCAAGCAAAACCACTTGTTTTCTTGAATTGAGTTAACTCTTTTCTTAAATCGGAAATACTCAAATTAATATTTTCCTCTTCATACTTTTGTTTCTTTAAGGCTAATCCCCAATTGTAGATGTATCTGGAAACACCCGCTGATTGCCACATCAGTTGTTCTTGCTCCTTAGTTGGATGTAACTTAATTTTCAGCGATAGTATCATTCATATCACCTCCTTATCTCTATTATCGCACAAAACTTAATTAAAAATAATTGTTTTCATTAAACTTAATAAATTATGATATAATAATTAAAAAAGGAGTGATTAAAATGAGAAAAGACTTAAAGAAACGAGAACAAATCACAACAACGCTTAGAAAAGATTTAAAGGATGAACTTGAATCATTAACAGAAAGAACCATGATTCCAAAGTCTAAATTAATGGACGTTGCAGTCATGTTACTGTTAGAAAAGTATAATCAAGATTAAAGGCTGATGAGGCCTTTTTTTAATTTATCAAATAAAATAATGTTTTTAAAAAGAATAGTAAAGTTTTTACCTTTTACCATAGGTCGCAACACCTATGGCACACTTTCGCTCACGCTAAGCGTCACTCTCTTTCAAGACGTGCGAAGACTATATCTTCACCCTCAGCATGACCTGTTAGGGGCAAACCGCTTCGGGTATCATTGGCTTATACCCTACTCCCTTTTGGGATAGTCGTTGAAGTTTCTCCATATTTTTCAACTTAGGAGCTTACCTGCTCTGAACATCCATTGTCACAGATACTTAGGATTTAACCTTATATCCATCCCTTTATTGTTTCCGCTTTCGCACCGTCAACAACTCCTTTCGGGTTGCTTGTGGTAAAGGGCTTTAGGAATTACCAGCAATTCGATTTGTGTCCTATGCTTGTTTCCAAACATACGCGGCTAAACTTTATAATTTTATATGGTTTTAGTAAGCAATTATAAAGTTTTTCTTACCGTTTCTTTCACAACCGGACATCCGTCCGCATCAATATAAATCTTCACACAATCCTCTCCTTCGATAAATAACTAACAGTCTATTCTCGGCAAAATTCTTCCTCTTTTATTCAAGACCTCGCTTCTTTTTTTCACCCCTATCTCTTTCAACACATTGAACTTTACTTTAATAAAGGGCCTCCTATCTTTTAACCGAAGATAAAAGATTGCGTTGAACGTTACTATCATCTTAACACATCCAGGCATTTATATTCCTTTGAATCACTCTCCTTGTACCTGTGGTAAGATGGCATCACTTTATAACTTGCGTGATACGACGTAGAATAGGAAACTGTCAACAATTACTTAAAGGAATAGATTGTCCCTCTTTAAACTTTAGCGCACGTAAACACAACCAAGCCTCTCAGACCAACTCATAACCCCTTGAACTGATGTCCTTTCTCATCCATTTACCCTAACATTTCTAACAATCTATTTCTTGAATATAGAAGCATCATCCTATAAAGCGCAAAATAAAAACAGTTAGGCAGCATTTAATCACTTAACTGTTTTTTTGCCTTTCCCCCCCTAAAGGGGAGCTTTTAAATATGATCTTAATTCAACTTTAAGACTCTATTTATTATTCTCATTAACTCATCACCATCAATTAAACATACATCACTTCTAGATGCTTCCTCCTTAGCTTCCTTAGTGAATGATGATGTAGTTACGAATATGGGAATGGCCCTTGTTGGATAACATGCCCCTACCAATCTTTGAACAGTTGGGCGTGATACACGATTCCCTTTAGAAAACCTTTTGCACTCAACAAAATAAGTTCTTCCATCCTTACGCATGACTATATCCTTACCGCCATCACCACTTTTAGGGGTTACGGATACCTCATACCCTTGTTTCTTATATAACTCTGCAATAAATGACTCAAATCTATCGGGGGACATTTTTAATAATGACTCCTTACTTATCTTATAACCATTATGTGGTTTGGCAATTCTTTCGGTTTTCTTGATTTGTCTACCAGTTGAACATTTAATGCAAGATTCCAAAGGCACTACTTTTCGTTTTCTATCTTCAGAATAACTTTTATCTAAGTAAATAGCCCCAATAGCGACTAGGAGAGTAAAGACTATCATAACCATCCCCCATCCTCCCGCTTCATGAAACAAATAGATAGAGAACATGAATAGAATTACTCTCCAATACCACTGATCTGCCTTACGACTTCTCTTTCTTTTCGCCATAGTTAAAGTCACCTCAGATTATTATGGTATGATAACCCCCTAATATTCATGGAGTCTTCGTTAAATTCAATCTCTTCTAACGATTGACCGCTATACTCGCATTTATTTAATCTGTACGCCCTTACCACTTTAACCTTATCAGATTTAAAAAAGAACGTCTGGATAACATCACCACTAATAATAGCTAACTAATACTCCAACTCATTCCATCAGCGTTTATCTTCATAATACCTTTTAAAACCGTCCTTCATCGTTAATTCCCATTTTCACGGCGCCCTCTATTTATTTCATCCCTCGTTCTTTTCGAGCGTTCATGCCTCTAAGTCCCCTCATTAATTTTTATCCAATCATTCCTCATGAGAAAAAAATAAGTCGCTTTTTTAAAAAATCATATTGTCAGTTGTATACAACAGTGTTATAATGCTTAAGCTTATAATAAAAACTAGTAGAAATGCGAAGTGAAAGAATGAAAAGTTCAGCCATTGAAAAACGTATTGTAAAAATTGATCAAGCCGTTCAAGCGATGAATATCGCTAAAAAATATTTATCCAATCATCAAGAAATTGAAGCCGTGATTTTAGAGTTGAACCGTGAACGTCAACTTTTAGTGAACGATTTATATCGTGATGATAAAAAATCATATGCGACGGTCCGCGACCACTTAGAGACGTTAATTGATCAACCACTTGATGCAGCAATGCAAAAAGAACTTCTTGACTTTATTAAAGAAATCTTTGGACGTCAAGCAGCAACAGATGGAAAAACAGCCACAGGATTAAATGCATGGCTAAAAAAATTAAATGTCATTTGCGAGTGGCAAACAACACCTGATTCAGATTGGGCAACCCTTGTTTTAACCGGGTTTAAACCATTCCAAAATTAAATTTAAAAAGAGCAATTTTCTCGTTGAAAGTTGCTCTTTTTAAATTGCCATTTTTTTCATTATGTTTGATTTTTATTCCATAATTTTTGATTTTACGCTATACTTATTGGTGGGAGTGTCAGAATATGACAATAATAAAGATTAAAAGGAGGACATTATGGAAAAGTTACAAGTACTCGGGGAAAACATCTTAACCTTCCTTAATGCAATTGTTAGTTTTGGAAATACGTATATTGGCACGTATTTACTAATCGTGTTACTGCTCATCGCAGGATTTTATTTCTCATTTAAAACAAAATTCGTGCAATTTAGACTGATGAAGGACATGATTAAATTACTCGGAGATGGAGCCTTACAATCTTCAAAGGATGGAAAAGTTTCTTCTTTTCAAGCCTTTTGTATTAGTACCGCTTCACGTGTCGGGACAGGAAATATTGCAGGAGTTGCCTTAGCGATTGCAGTCGGAGGACCAGGTTCTGTGTTTTGGATGTGGGTCATTGCCCTCATCGGTGGAGCTTCAAGTTTCGTTGAAAGTACATTAGCACAGATTTATAAAATTAAAGATGGCTCAGGTGCCTATCGCGGGGGTCCTGCTTACTATATTGAAAAAGGGTTAAACAAGCGTTGGCTTGGTCTACTCTTCTCGATTTTAATTACCATTACGTTCGGATTTGTCTTTAATGCGGTTCAAGCCAATACCATTACGGAGGCCTTTCAAACGGCATTTGGAATTGATAAATTAGTCATGGGATTACTGATTGCGCTTTTAACAGCAGCGGTTATCTTTGGAGGCGTTCAACGAATTGCTAAAGTATCGGAAATTATCGTTCCCGTTTTAGCCGTCGCTTACGTGCTCGTTGCTCTTTTAGTCATTTTATTAAATATTACAAAAATTCCAGCACTGATTAGCCTCATTATCTCAAACGCTTTTGATTTTACTTCATTTGCCTCAGGGGCATTTGGAGTCATGTTTATTCAAGGGGTTAAGCGAGGATTGTTCTCAAATGAAGCCGGAATGGGATCGGCACCAAATGCCGCAGCAACGGCTGAGGTTACCCACCCAGTTCAACAAGGGTTAATTCAAACACTAGGTGTCTTTACAGATACAATTTTAATTTGTAGTTGTACAGCCTTCGTTATTTTATTATCAGGCATCCATACGGATCAAAATTTAACAGGGATTCAATTAACACAGGCTGCCCTAACGTCACAAATCGGGGTATTTGGAAACTACTTCATCGCCCTTTGTATCTTACTCTTCGCCTTTAGTTCGATTGTCGGAAATTATTATTACGGAGAATCGAATATTGAATTTATGAGTACGAATAAATTTTGGCTCATCGCCTATCGAATCATCGTTGTAGCTATGATTATCTTTGGATCTCTCACCAAAGTAGCTATTGTTTGGGATTTAGCCGATTTATTCATGTCGTTTATGGCCATTGTGAACTTAATTGCCATTTTATTACTTGGAAAATTTGCTTTTAAAGCACTGCAAAACTATACAGCCCAAAAGAAACGTGGCATTCAAAACCCTACCTTTAAAGCATCAGATATTGAAGGTTTAACGAATGTTGACGAATGGAAATAACGACACACCGATAACGAATAAAGCAACACAAAAAAATCTAGGCAAAAGCCTAGATTTTTTTTAACTTAATGCCACAAACAATGTCCCCGCTGCAATCAAGACCACACCTATTATCCCTTTCAACGTGATTTCTTCTTGAAAAACAAGTAAGGATACAGCGACCGTAATCACGACCGATAATTTATCAATCGGTGCAACTTGCCATGTTTTCCCTGTCTTTAACGCGATGTTTAAAAATAACCAAGAAAGTGCTCCACAAATTCCTGCCCCAACTAAAAAGACAAAATCACGTTTATACGTCACCAACTCTTTAAGATGTTGAAAATCACCACGACTCGCTGAAACCATCACTAAAAACATCGCCATCATCACGGCCCGTACACTTGTAGCTAAACTTGGCGTTAAATGATTAATTCCAAGTTTTGTTAAAATTGTCACCAAACTTGCACTGACCGCCGCCAGAAGAGAAAAAATTAACCACTGTGCCATAAAAATCACCTCTTTTTCTCAATTAACAAAATATGTTCTACCTTAAATCCAGCAATCAACGAATGATAGGGTTACGTCGTTCAAAGCGGATGATAAGTTTTTACGACGTAACAACTTATCAAATCTTCTATCTAGAGGTGATTTTAACAAATAATTTTTATCTTTTCTAGCACTCGATTTAGGTCTTTTATCTCATCGATCGGAGCACCTGAATTAACGGTTGATTCAATGTTTGTTGAACCGTTACTCGTGGGAAAACAAGCACTTGATCTTGTCCATCAAACCCATAATGAAAAGCTAACGAACCAACCGCACATCGCTTACTCATTTGGTCTGTTTCGAGTAAAGCAGTCACATAAGGGCGAGTCTCGCGAATAAAGGAAATATGTTCCTCTAAGTCAATAAGCGCCTCATTGGTCAACGGCGTCTTCGTTCCATGTAAAGAGATCACATAGCCATTCAAACGTGAACCTTTGCGAATCAACGGTAAAATAAATGGATCCGATGTGACTTCTGAAACATTATTTGGCGTCACGGGTGTTAACACACCAAACAAAAGGCCATTTCCTTTCATCACATCAAGCGAACCTAACACGCTCTGATACGCTGTTGCATCAAGCGTTGACGCCCCTTCTAAAATTACAAGAGGGAAAACATTCCCGATTTTTGATAAACGCTCGGCAACTGCTGGCGTCATGGCAAGCCCTGTCGTCAACACGATAAATTCCACGTCGTCATAAGCCTCGTAAACACTTAATAATCGCTCCTCTAAAAACGGATCTCCGCCGGTTAAAACGACGATATGAATTCCCAACTCACGTGCCTCCCCGACCAAACGTTTGACCTCAGCCACCGGCATCACGCTTCCTGAATGGGGAAGGCACGTACACCCGTGTCCTGATAACGGACACGTCATTCCAAGATCAAGAACTAAAGCATTCGGAATTGCCACGGAATATTTTTTTGCCATTTCCTCACGTGTTGAAATCCCCTCCCACAACTCTTTAACCGCGATGTTTTGTAAAAAATGATTTAAGCACGTTTTATTCGTATTATACATCATATTTTTTACGTAGCGTTTGATTGACGGATGCGTGTCGTAATACTGCTTAATCTGATCAATCACTCCCTTAATTTGTGGATCCGTAATAAATGTTCCCGACATCTCATACAACTTATCGACTCCATTATCCGGGTCCTCCTTTAACACCTCCACGATATTAGCCACAATAAAATTTTTAGGCAATAAATTCATATTATTTAAAAAATCCATCATCTCTTCCACCCCATTTTTCTCGATCAATGAAACACTTATTCATTCCATTATACTGTCGATTTTTTTGATTCATACCACCTCTTCGATAATTTGCACAAAAAAACCTAAAGATCAAACCACTGCTCTAACCTCAGCTCTCTTTTCAGATTTCTTTAAGGAATCTATGCTAAAATAGAGAGGAGGTGATGAAGATGCGAATTTTATTAGTGGAAGATGAACGCCATCTAGCAGAGGCCGTCTGCCATCTGCTAAAGGCGAAAAAATATATGGTTGACTGTTGTTATGATGGAGAAAGCGGACTAGAGTATGGATTAACTGGCATTTATGATGTCCTCATTTTAGATATCATGTTACCTAAAAAAAATGGGTTTGAGTTGCTAAAAGAAATCCGTTTACATGACCGAACCACCCCTATCTTACTCCTGACCGCCAAAGATCAAGTGGCGGATAAAGTGTATGGTCTAGATTTAGGTGCCGATGATTATTTAACCAAACCGTTCTCAACAGATGAATTACTCGCCCGAATTCGTGCCCTTTTACGTCGGCAAGGTAAACTGTTAGTCGATGACCGTCTCGAAATGAACGGGACTACTCTCAATCTATCGACCCACGAACTCATGTATCAAGATAAAAAAATCCAACTTGGGATTAAAGAATTTAATTTAATGAGTTGTTTAATGCACCATAAAAACCAAATCGTGACCAAAGAAATTCTAATTGAGAAAGTTTGGGGCTATGACGCCGACGTGGACTACAATAATGTCGAGGTCTACATCTCTTTTTTAAGAAAAAAGCTTCAGTTTATCCACTCCTCACTTCGGATTAAAACGGTTCGTGGGATGGGCTACACGTTAGGAGGGGCTGAGGGATGATTCCTCATTTAAAACGACGTTTTACCCTTATCACGCTATCGATTTTATTAACCGTCTTTTTAGCGATTTTTATCAGCACTTACGGTTTAATGTCGGAATCAGAAAAGATTCAATCGATTAAAATCATGGAGGAATTAGCGAAAAACGATGGGAATCTTTCTCATCCGCTAGCCCCGGAACCTAAAAAGTGGGGACACTTCAAGGAAGCCCCCTTTAATCCTTTGTTACTACAATCTAGTTTTATCTTTATCCTAAATCAAGATAACCAAATGGTTGACTTTATTTCCCACTTACCGAGTGGGACAACCATCGACTCTGAGCAAACACTCATTGAAAAAGTTCTAGCAAAGAACGAAGAGACGGGAACCATCTCCTTTGAAGGGCTAAACTTGCGCTACCTCGTGCAACAACGAACAATCGATCAAAAAATCATCGTCTTTTTGGATCGTTCGCCTGAGTTAGCAACTTTGACTCGATTGACGATAATTCTTTTCGGTATCGGGAGTTTATCTCTGATTATTCTGACCGCCATTAGCTACTATTTAGCCTCATGGGCGATTCGTCCAATTGCAAAGTCTTATGAGTTGCAACAACAATTTATGGCAGACGCCTCACATGAACTTAAAACCCCGATTGCCGTAATTAAAACAACCCTTGACGTGTTGCTCGCCCATAAACATCACACGATTGAAGCGGAGCAAAAATGGATGACCTACCTTCAAACCGAAACTGAACGAATGGAAAAACTCGTGAATGATTTACTCTTTTTATCGAAAAGTGATAGTCAAGAGCTAAAGATAGAATTTACGCCTTTCCAATTGAGTGATGCGTTGATGAACGTAATCCTTCCATTTGAATCCGTTGCGTTTGAATTGAACAAAAGATTAAAACTCGACATTGAGCCGGACCTTTTAGGTTATGGAGATGTTTCTCAATTACAGCAAGTCGTCGTGATTTTACTCGATAATGCTCTTAAACACGCCTTCGATAAAACGACCATTTATCTCTCACTTAAACAACAAGCCTCTAGTTATCAACTAATGGTTCAAAATGAAGGAATCCCGATTGCGAATGACGATCTTTCTAAAATTTTTGATCGTTTTTATCGGGCCGATTCCTCGCGTGCGCGAGAAACAGGCGGATATGGCCTGGGACTCGCGATTGCCAAATCCATTATCACGAAACATCATGGAACCATTTCTGTGACTAGTACACTAGAGGGAAAAACGACCTTTTCCATCACGTTGCCGAGTAAACCTCCCCTGATGAACAAAAAACGCAAGATTCCTCTCATGAAAAACGAATCTTAATATTTAGCTCGGTTTTATATAATAGTTGACCATTTACTGTAAAGCAAATAGCATCATTAAAAAATAATAAGTCATACTCTTTAAATGGCATTATAAATAAAAAACAGGCGTTAACCGTCTGTTTTTTATAGTTTTATTTTAACTTAGATTCTGTTAAAGAATAGTGATGATATGATAGTAGTTTAAAGGAACTTCTACTGGAGTTCGTTCATCTCTTAAAAATAATACACCTTAACTTTATAATAATTTTACTCATAAGAATGTTCCTTATCTTAACCCGCCCTATTAATTTTTATAAAACCGGTTTTAGAATATAAAACATAGTTGAGTCTTATTTACTTTTCTTCCTAAATCTCTTGATTTTATATTACCTTGTTATATGATGAAGAGGTAAGGAGGTGAGATGATGAAGGAAAAAAAATAAAAGAGTTCATGGACTACTTAGACTTAGCCATAGAACTCTTAAAAAAATTTGCTTTAATAGCTTG
>DKYS01000082.1 GCA_002493395.1 Turicibacter sp. UBA7094
TGCCCATTCCTCTCGTGTCACGGAGTCAAAATCACCAATGGCTAAATCAGGAGTTATCCCACGTTGAAGAAGGTGAAACGCTCCGCGGTCCACACCAACAATGAAGCCTCCCGCTAACTCATTTGAATCTAAATACACTTCATGCGAACCACTCACCATGATAACCTTCATTAGAGGCTACCCCCTAATTTGTTCGATAGCCACTCGACGATCGGCGGCATTAAAGACAGCTGAGCCGGCAACAACCACATCGGCCCCGGCATCCTCACACAAACGAGCCGTTTTTTCATTAACCCCACCATCAACTTCGATGAGATAAGATAATTGCTGTTTTTGACGCCATTCATTTAACGTCGCAATTTTATTTAAAGCTTCTGGAATAAACGTTTGACCACCAAATCCTGGATTAACCGACATAATTAAAATCCAATCCACCTCATGTAGAACGTGTTTAATCATTTCAAGCGGTGTATGGGGATTTAAAACAACTCCACATGCCATCCCATGTTCCTTAATTAACTGTAACGTGCGGTGTAAATGACGGCAAGCTTCAACATGAACCGTTAGAATATCTGCCCCGGCCTCTTTAAACGCTTTAACATATTGATCGGGATCTTCAATCATTAAATGAACATCAAAGGGTAATGTTGTATGGGGACGCAAACATTTAACGACCCCAGGTCCTAATGTAATATTGGGGACAAAATGACCATCCATCACATCAATATGAATATAATCAGCTCCAAGTTGTTCTACACATTGGACTTCTTCGGCTAACTTTGAAAAGTCAGCAGCTAAAATTGAGGGTGCAATTTTTAACATCAGTACGTCTCCTTTATTCCTTAATACTTCGGCTTACGGCTTTTAATTTCAGTTAGAAATTGTAAATAATTTTCATATCTGGTCGGTAAGATTCCCCCTGTGTCAACGGCCTCTTTTACCGCACAACGGGGTTCATTTTCGTGCAAACAACCTCTAAACTTACAGTGATTAGAACGCTCATAAAACTCAACAAAGCATTCTGATAAATCGTTCGGCTCCAATTGATCTAAATCTAACGAACTAAACCCTGGGGTATCTGCGATCAATCCCTGACCTAATTTATGTAATTCAACGTGTCGTGTCGTATGTTTTCCACGTCCAAGTGCTTTTGAAATCTCATTGACCTGAAGATTTAATGTCTGGTCGATAGCATTTAAGAGCGATGATTTACCGACACCGGATTGTCCACAAATTACGACAATCCGATTTTCGATGAAATCTTCAATTAAATGAACACCGAGTTGCTGTTTCGATGAGGTCTTAATCACTTCGTAACCAATTTCACGATAATATTGAATAGTTGGTGCGATTAATGTTTGTTCTTCGTCGCTTAATAGATCCATTTTAGTCAACACGATGACAGGCTTAATCTGATTTGCTTCAATGACGGCTAAAAAGCGGTCAAGTAACTTAACATTAAAATCGGGTTCTTTCACCGAGAAAACAACTAAAGCAAGATCCACGTTCGCAATGGGCGGGCGAACCAACTCGTTTTTTCGAGGTAAAATTTCCATTACATAACCATTTCCATCTGGTTCGACTAAAAAATGAACGGTATCACCAACGAGAGGCGTGATTTTCTTTTTTCGAAATAGCCCACGACTTCGACATTGAATCATTTCCTTACTTTGTAAATCCTCCACGTAATAAAAACCACTTAAAGCTTTTAAAATAATTCCTTTTTTCAAATTATCACCTACTAAATGATTAGACTAACTCATCATTTTTCTTTGTTGTTTATTCTTCTTTTTTTACCTTTTTCTCTTTTTCAGGTTCTTTTGCAACATATAACGTTACATTTGATTTTACTTTCACTCGCGTGCCAATAGCCGGAGATGTTTTGAAAATATCCCCATCTTCATATGCATCGTCTTCAATATAAATCACTTTTCCATATTTCAAATCATGTTTTTTTAATTCCTGTTCTGCTTCTTTTAATGTCTTTTCAGTCACGTCTGGAACATAAACCTCGTCTACCTTGCTATGAGCAGGATGATAGATAATAATGAAGTAAAGTAACATCGCACTAAATAAGAAAACCGAGAACGAAACTAAAATTGCTGAATTTAAGAAACCTAATTTCTTTCCTTGAGTCGCCTTTCGTCGCCTATTCGGCTTTTCTGTCGGTTTCTTCGCCATTTTTTCTGATACCTCCTTCTTAAGGTCTGTCATCACTCTCGTTTTTTCAAGATCCTCTTCCTGTAGGTTTTCATTTAATAGCGGTTCATCCACGCGATCCATCTCCAAAGCTGAGCGTAAACTCACCAATAAATCATCGACACGTGGGTAGCGGTCACTTGGCTGTTTAGATGTACATCGACTAATAATATTATCTAAACTATTAGGTAATTGATCATTAATCAACTTAATAGACGGCATCTCTGCCTCTAAATGTTGCAACGCAATATTAACCGCTCCCTCTCCCTTAAAAGGAACATCCCCCGTCAACAATTCATATAAAATAATTCCTAATGCGTAAATATCTGATCGCTCTGTTGCTAAATTACCACGTGCCAATTCGGGTGCTAAATAATGAACAGATCCCATAATCGTATTTGTTTGCGTAATATCCGCCTCATTACTTGACAGTGCAATACCAAAATCGGTAATTTTCACAACCTGATCTTCTGTAATCATAATATTTTGTGATTTTAAATCACGATGAATAATTTTATTTTGATGCGCGTATAACACACCTTCCGCTAATTGCGTCATCACATGAATCGCCGTTTTAGGTTCGAGTGGCCCATGTTCACGCAAATAATCCTTTAACGTTTTTCCGTTGACGTACTCCATCACGATAAAAGGTTGTTGTTTATAATCCCCAACCGTATAGACATGCACAATATTTGGGTGATCTAAATTAATCACCTGGGCAGATTCACGCTTAAATCGTTTAATAAATCCCTCGTCTTTTGAAAGTTCATAGCGCAGCATTTTAATAGCCACATGTCTTTTTAATGTTCGATCATAAGCTAAATAAACATTAGCCATCCCCCCATCGCCAATTAACATTTTAATGTCATAACGCGAATTAATCGTTGTACCGATTATCATAAAGATTCACTCCCTTCAAGACGTTCACATAAGGCAATTGATATATTGTCTTTTCCACCGTTTAGATTCGCCATTTCAATCATTAAATTCACTTTCTCTTCTGTCGATTTATTTTGTCTTAATATTCCCAAAATTTCCTCATCATCCACCATTGAGGTAAGACCATCTGTACAAAGTAAGATGGCATCTAAATCGTAATGCTCAAGAACAAGATAATCAAATTTGACGTCTTTATT
>DKYS01000053.1:0-5175 GCA_002493395.1 Turicibacter sp. UBA7094
CGCCATATGAATATGTCGAAGTTACTACTTGCTGGAACGGCCTTAAGTACGTTTTTTATTTCAATGGCAACGGTGATTGCGTTACTAACTAATAAGTCTCAAAATTTAGCATTTTGGTTAGCTGGCGGATTTCGTGCAACGACGTGGGCAAGTGTACAGTTAGTTCTCATCGTGGGGATTGTTACAACTTTTCTTTCGCTTCTTTTAGCACCGAAGATTAATGTGGTGAATTTAGGTGAAGAGGTTTGTATTGGACTGGGACAAAATCCGAATCGGATTCGAATGCAGACGTTACTTTTAATTATTCCGATGTGTGCGGTTTGTGTGGCAGTAGCGGGGAATATTGCTTTTGTTGGGTTAATTGTGCCCCATATTATTCGTAGATGGGTGGGGCAAGACTATCGATTGATTATGCCCCTTTCTTTCCTATTTGGTTCGACGCTAGTCATTTGGGCCGATGTTTTAGCACGTCTTGTCAATCAACCGTATGAAACGCCCATCGGTTTATTTACTTCACTTGTCGGGGTCCCATTGTTTATTTGGATGGTGAGAAAGGAGGCCTAGGCTTGAATAAACGGTTTATAGGAGTGAGTTTAAGCTTGCTTCTTCTTTTGGTGGTTGTCTTTTTTATAGCTGTTAGTTTAGGAAGTTACAGGATGTCTATTAATGAGGTTGTTTTGACGTTAATGGGTGGAGGATCTAAACTTCAAGAGACCACCATCTTTGATATTCGTCTGCCACGTCTTTGTGTAGCTTTAGTGGTTGCTACTTGTTTATCAACGGCGGGCTGTGTGTTGCAAAGTGTCACGCAAAATGAGCTTGCAGAACCAGGAATGATAGGGATTAATGCAGGAGCAGCGCTTGCAGTTGTATTACTTATTTCTTCTGGACAAACGACGTACTATAGCCAAATTGGTGACTTTTCACTTTTGGTGATGCCTATCGTTGCGGTGATTGGAAGCTTGGTGAGCGGTGTTTTAATCTATCGTTTAAGTTATAGAAAAGGGATTGTACCAACCCGATTGATTTTAACAGGGATTGGTGTCAATGTCGGGATTAATGCTTTTATCTCTCTTTACCAGTTAAAGATGTCGCAAGGGGATTATAATCAAGTTTTGACATGGACGAGTGGAAGTCTGTGGGGGAGTAGTTGGAAGTTCTTCTATTTAATCTTACCCCTTGCCGTCATTTTTTTAGGATTAACGATTTATAAATTGAAGGTGTTAGACGTCCTCGATTTAGGAGATGAAATTTCAACGGGCCTTGGAGTTCAGGTAGAATTAGAGCGTAAGCGATTATTTTTTTATGCCATCGTCTTGTCCGCATTGGCAACAGCTGTTGCCGGGAACATCGCCTTTTTGGGTCTTTTAGGACCGCAATTGGCAAAAAGATTAGTTGGGCCTGTTCACCGAAGACAGTTGCCCGTTGCATGGTTGGTGAGTGGAATTATTATATTAGTGGCCGATTCGATTTCAAGAAATATGTTCTCGCCAATTGAGATTCCAGTAGGGATTACGATTTCAATTGTAGGTGTTCCTTACTTTATTTATTTAATGTTAAAAGAATAGTGTCGCTGGAGGTGTTAGGATGGAAGCCATTAAAGTCTCGCAATTAGATGTGGCGTATGAGGATAAATACATCATTAAAAATATGAACCTTGAAATTCCTAAGGGAAAAATGACGATGATTATTGGATCAAATGGATGTGGAAAATCGACGCTGTTGAAATCGATAGCTCGTATTCTAACACCTAAAAAGGGTGAGATTTTGTTAAACGGGGTGAGCTTAAAGCAACAGGCGCCTAAAGAGATTGCGAAAAAGATGGCGGTCTTGCCACAAAGTCCGTCCGTTCCTTCCGGACTTTTAGTTAAGGAATTAGTTTCTTATGGTCGATTTCCTTATCAAAGTGCCATGGGGGGCTTAAAACAAGAAGATATCGAGCGGGTCAACTGGGCGATGGAAGTGACCGGAATTTCAGATTTTGCGAACCGTCCCGTCGATAGTTTATCAGGAGGGCAACGTCAACGGGCCTGGATTGCGATGGCGTTGGCTCAAGATACGGAAATTTTAGTGTTAGATGAACCGACCACCTATTTAGATATGGCGCATCAACTTGAAATTTTATTATTGTTAAAAAAATTAAATCAAGAAGCTAATCGCACGATTGTTATGGTTTTACATGAACTCAATAATGCGACTAAATTTGCTGATTATTTAGTTGGAGTAAAAGAAGGGAAGGTTGTTTTTGCCGGACATCCACTCGAGGTGGTGACGAAGGATCATTTACGCACACTGTATGGCATTGAAGCAACGCTTCAAGTAGATGAGAGTCAACAGTATCCCATTTGTGTCGATTTTAATTTGGTGAAAGAGAAAAACTCTGATAAGTGTTCTTCTTAAAAATTTTTAACTGGGGGATGGGGGTACCTTTATTAAGAAAGGCCATCCTCCTCTCTTAGAGGGAGGGTTCATGACGAAAACGTTATATGAGAAAAATTTTAATATTTTAGTTTTAGGGCAGGTCATTTCATTATTTGGAAGTTCTATTCAACGGTTTGCCTTGTCATTATATTTATTGGATTTAACCGGGTCAGCCGCGATATTTTCTGCCATTTTGGCTCTTTCGATGATCCCAGTTGTCCTTATTTCACCGATTGCGGGAATGCTAGCTGATCGTGGAAATAAAAAACGGTTGATGATCTGGTTGGATAGTCTGAGTGCTCTTTTGTTACTTGTTTATGGATGGGTCGTCTTTAATGGTCAGGATTGTGTCCTAATTATAGCAACGATAATGCTCTTGTTATCAACGATTTCAACGATTTACCAACCCGTTGTGAATACGTGTGTGCCGATCATTGTGAGTCGAGACCATCTCGTTAGAGCGAATGCCATGATTCAACAAGTGGCCTCTTTGAGCCAGTTTTTGGGGCCCATTTTGGCAGGAGTTTTGTATGGCCTTTTTGGAATGACGGGGGTTGTTGTGATTAACCTAGTCAGTTTTTTATTTTCTGCGATTTTAGAACTATTTTTAGAGATTCCGCATCAACAGAGAGAAGAACAATTGTCCTTTAAAGAGGCCTTTATTGCGGATATGAAAGAAAGTTATCATTATTTAAGGTATGAAAATTTAATTGTGTTTCGGATGTTATTATTTTCAGGTTTCTACAATCTCTTTTTAGTCCCTGTCTTTAGTGTGGCAACGCCGTATTTAATTAAAGTGAAGTTTGCCTTATCATCTGAGGTCTATGGATGGGCTGAGGGGATGATTGCGCTTGGAATGATTATCGGTGGACTTATTATTACGTATCAGCCCCATCGTTTTCATATTAAGCGCGTCTACCACCTCCTTTATTTAACATCAGTTGCGATGATGTTAATGGGCGGTGCTGTATTTTTATTTGATTTAGGATGGATCGATGCGGTTATGGGAGTTACTTTTTTTACGCTAGGAGGAATGGTGATTATGGGGGTCCTTGGTATTGCGAATGTATTAAGCGCAGCTTATTTGTACCAGGAAGTTGACGGCGCTCTTTTAGGTAAAGTTTTAGCCTTTGGATCAGCGTTTGCGACCCTTTGTATTCCTCTAGGACAAATTTTATTTGGCGGATTGTTAGAAATTTTAACGCATCAACTGTACGTATTAATTATAATGGCAGCAGGACTCGTCTTTTTAGTTACGTTGCTGGTGAGATGGAATGTCCGCCTAATTCAAGAAGATGAAAAATCCCAGTCGGTATAAACTGACTGGGATTTAGCGTTTATTTTTATATTGAAGCGGGGTACAATGGTATACTTTTTTAAAGGCTTTGATAAAGTTACTAGGATAGGGATACCCAATGTGTTTGGCGATTTCGGCAATGCTCATATCTGTGGTACAAAGAAGATGGGTTGCGATGGATAGACGACGGTTGATGATAAATTCACCAATGGTCAGGTGGTAATGATGGTGAAACCCCGCTTTGAGTTTCTGGGGGTTGAGCATGACAAGTTCGCTGAGTTTTTCAATCGTTGGCGGGGCCGTTAGATTTTCAATTAGAAGGTCATGCGCTTTTTGGATACTTTGAATATCGTCAGCAGTTAGTTTAAGGTAACGGTCTCCAATTTTTACTTTTCCATAATCCATTTGATGGGTGAACGCCTGATGAGGGGATTGCTCAATGTTGGATAGAATAAGGGAGACACAGTCTAAAATTGAGCTTTCGAGTTTGAGGGGATCTAGTTTATTTTTTGCCGAGAGTTTCTGCATGTTTTGAATGATACTCATGACTTCAAGAGGTAGGTAATGGTACGTGTAGTTTTGGGTGAAGGCCTCAAAATTGATGTCTGTGTTAAGTAAGGGAGCGATGACTTCGTTGAAATATTCTTCATAAATCGTAATTTCTGCTCCTTGGAAGTGTTGCCCTGGATGCCAGGTTTGTGTTCCGATTAAGTCTTTTTCAACGACGAAGAAGGAGGACGGTGTAAAAGAAGAGACAGGTTTATTTTCTAATTGAAATTGAGTGATTCCTTTATAGACAGTTCCTAGGCGAATCAGACGTTTAGGATTATTAAAGTGAATAGAGAAAGCATGGGGAATCGTATAATTTGCAATAGCAAAATAATAATATCCCGGGCGCTCATAAAGTAAGAGATGTCCTTGCTCTTTGGCATTTGGATTTTGATAGAGGGAATAGTAGCGGTCCTCTTTTTTTATAAAGTTGAGTTGTGTTAAAAGGGTGTGACGAAATTGTTCGGCACTGGTTACCGTAAAGTTCATGAATCAATCCTCGTTTTATGTTCTAATTTGTTTGAATTTATTATATAATTTAGGCAATGAAAAAGCGAGGTTAACGATAAGTTTATTTTCTTGAGATTCTTTTTATGCTCCCTCGTAAAAGGGAGAAGAGGGATTGGAAAAAAAGCCCAGTTTTTGCATCAGATTTTATCTTTAAACAACAGGAGTAAGACAGTTTTTAAAACAATAACTTTGAAATACAAAATATATTTTGGTATAATGAGTTTAACGATGTATCATTTGGAGGTGAACGTATGAAAAAGAAAAAGGTGATTATTGGATCTGGGATTGCTGCAACGGCAGTGGCGACAGTTGTTGGTGCCGCGACTTGGATTATTGGTGGAATGGTTTATGATGGGACAGTCGGGAAAAAGCCGTCGGTTAAGGCGAAAGATATGCCT
>DKYS01000053.1:5534-6274 GCA_002493395.1 Turicibacter sp. UBA7094
GTTTTTGTAAAAAGTGAAGTGAATGATTATGACGTGGAAACCCTTCATATTAAATCAAATCAAGAGACGTCTGATACGATGATTATTGTTCACGGGATTGGTAGTAATTATCACGAAGTATTAAACGTGGCCTTTAATTATTTAGAAAATGGCTATAACGCTGTTGTTTACCACCAACGCAATACCGGGTTAACAGGCGGTGACAACTATACGTTTGGGCTGTATGAGCGTTTTGATTTAGAGGCAGTCGCTGAGTATACACGTTCCCTTTACAAGGACGGGACGATTGGTGTCCATGGATTTTCAATGGGGGCCGCGACGTCAGCGATGCATACTGAGTTAAATGAACAAAGTAAAAATGTTGATTTTTATATTTTAGATGCACCTTATCATACAATGGAAAGCGCAGTTGAACTTGGAATTATTGCTGAGGATATCCCGCTTTTACCGGTTGGATTTGCTAAGTGGGCGGGAAATGTTGTGCTAAAGGCAAAGGAAGACTTGACTTATGATGATATTCAACCTGTTAATGCCGTCAAAAATATTACCGTTCCAGTGCTATTAATTCATGGAACAGAAGATAAAGTGACGCCACCAGAAAGTAGTCAGTATATTTATGATGCAATCCCACATGATAACAAAGAGCTTTGGTATATTGAGGGACTTGGACATTGTGAGGCTGATAGTCAGATGGAGTCAGAATACTTTAATCATGTTTACCAATTCATCAATACGCATGT
>DKYS01000053.1:6598-6894 GCA_002493395.1 Turicibacter sp. UBA7094
TTTTTTATTTTTTTGTTTTAATTGAATAAAGTAAGAGACTTTATCCTATAACATAGGCGTGCACTTTTTATAAAATCAAGATTATTTAAGTTTTAGGGAGGCCATTCATGAAAGCAATTTTAGAAGTTGTAGAAGTTGTTATTCAAGTTGTCATTTTGGGTTACCAACTGAAAGATTAATTTTAGCATGATAATGAGGCATCGAATATAAAAGAATGGAAGGGACACTTAGTGATAACAAAAGTGTCCCTTTTAGGGTTGGTTATTATTTAATTGTCGTTTTAAATCATCGATTTG
>DKYS01000053.1:7263-8178 GCA_002493395.1 Turicibacter sp. UBA7094
TTAAAAATTTCGCTTTGTCTCGCTTGTTGAAAGAGTTGCTGTTCAACCATATTTCCAAGCGTAACCCCGATATCAACAAGGGCCCCCCCTAAAATTTGGAGTTCAAAAACATTTAGTTCAACTCCAATAATAATGGCAATTACAGTGATGACGAGGATGTATTCAACAGGGTCAAGCGAACCGATAAAAGCGAAAAATTCGGAGTTAGTAAACCCGTAATTATAAGATTGTGTTTCCGGAGTTGCATATTGGAATGCGGTTCGGTGGGCAATCGCTGCTGAGCTTTGACCGCTATTGGAGGCGGCATCGTTTTGGATGACAACACGCCCGCTTGAAGTAGCTGCGGACTCAAAGTCAGGAGGTTGAATGCGCATATCATCTGGATCAAAATCATCGAAATCATTAGAGTCCTTATCTTTTATTCCGTTTAAATTAATAGAAGTTTCATTAATGATGCTTTGGACTTGATCAACTTTATTGGATAGAAGTTCCATAAATTGATGTGTAAGGTCGGGTGTTACTTCCTGAGAGACTGTTTTATGTTTTGAAGAGGGCGCATGTCTATTTTTAGCCTGTTGTTTTTTTTTCATAACAACCTCCTTTTGATATGTCATTTCACGGTGTCTTAAAAGACAAGGATGATTGGGTTTAAGGTGAGTCATCGTGTTTAGTAGGAACGAAGTTATCGACAGATGAGAACTTTTGTGTTTAGTGTTGGACCCAAAGGTATCCTATAGGTTTATATCTAATCTAATATATGTTTATTGTTGCGAGAATGGGATAGAAATATAGACAACTTTGTTATTTTGTGTTGCATTTGCACACAAGTCATTGAATGTTATAATTAAAAGACATATAATAGAACAGAGTGTAGTAAAATAAGGTAATTATAATAAACGGAGTATATGTTTCCTT
>DKYS01000053.1:8504-12510 GCA_002493395.1 Turicibacter sp. UBA7094
GGGGTACCTGTTTTAAACAGAATAAAAAATATGAGAGTTGTAGAGATAAATAAATTAAAGTTCAGTTCAGAACTAGAGTCAGAAGTGGGAACTTCGGGTTGGTACTTACAATTACTTCATCTGGCTTGTGGTTTTTTTGAGTATCGTGTGAGTGAACAGGTATGGTATGTCAATGACACTGTTGAACAGTTATTGGATTTTGATGAAGGATCGGCGGATAAACAAAGTCTATTTAACAACGAAGCGATTAATGAAATTGTGGAGAATTTTTTATTAGATCCGGCCCTTGAATTGATTCAAGATGTGTTAATTCGTCACAAACATAAACCGTGGGAAACGTTAATGTTAAAGTGTGAAAAATTGATTCAATCAAATGGGACTGTGATTGTGCGCGGGTTGTTGATTGATTCATCGGCTAAGAAAAAGCATGATTTAATTGATGGACAGTTGCAGAAGTTACAAGCATTAGGCCAATTAACAAGCGGGGTCAGTCATGATTTTAATAATCAATTAAACGGAATTTTAGGGTATGTTGCCTTAATGAAGAATATGACACATGATGAGACATTGTTGCGTTACATGGATGGGATTGAACGATCGGTTCGCCATTCTACGGAACTTACACGTCAATTATTGAATTTTTCGCATAAACCGGAAAATAAACGCATGAATCTTGATTTGGTTCAAATCGTTAAAGATACAGTTAATATGTTAAGACATACAATTGATCGTCGGATTCGTATTGAGCTTAATATCGAGCCAGATGACTATTATGTCCTTGGAGATGAATCACAATTAAATAATGCGGTTTTAAATTTATGTATTAATGCGCGTGATGCGATTACGGGTCAAGGATCCATTGAATTAACGCTTACGCATCGTCAGTTAGAGGAGATACCAGGTAATTTATTAAATACAAATATTACGCCAAATAATTATGCGATTTTAAAAATTAAGGACACCGGTTCAGGGATAGAGGAAAGTTTAATGCCGAAAATATTTAAACCTTTCTTTACAACAAAAGATGTTGGAAAAGGAACTGGGATGGGACTTGCCAGTGTGGTTGAAACCTTACGTAGTCACAACGGGGCTCTTGGGGTTGATTCAGTGGTTGGAAAAGGGACGACGTTTACGTTGTATTTACCGATTAATCACGGAATTGAAGAGTTAGTTACAGAAGAGTCTGTTTTACACGGAGCCGGAAAAATTTTATTAATTGATGATGAACCATCAAATTTAGAGATTACCGAGGCATTACTTGAAGGATTTGGTTATAGTGTCACAGCCTTTTCTAATCCAAAACAGGCGCTTAAACATTATGCCCAGGCTGAAAATCGATACGACTGTATTTTATTAGATGTGATTATGCCGGGTATGAGTGGGACAGAAGCATTCAAGGCGATTAAATTAATTAATAGTGAGGCGAAAGTTATATTATTGACCGGAGTTAGCCAACGTCAGGAACTTGATTTTATTTTAAGACATGGAGCAGATGGCTATGTTCCAAAGCCGGTTGATCATTACACGCTTTCAAATGGTGTTTATCGTGTCTTACAGGCAAAAGAAGTTGATTTGAAGCCGATAAAGGCTGAGCAGTTAATCGAGATGTCAACGATGTTGAATATTTCATATGCACTTGAGCGTATTGCAGGTAATACAAGGTTATATTTACGAATTGCTCATAATTTTAGAAAGCATTTTTATATGGTGCCAGAGCAACTCCCGCAATTAATTGATTCTAATATAGAAGAGGCTATTCGGATGGTGCACACAATTAAAGGGTTATCAGGTCAGATTGGGGCAGATGAACTTTATGAGTACAGTCGTGAATTGGAAACAGAGTTAAAAGAGAATGGTTTATACGAAGAGATTTTAACTATTTTTATGGAAGAGTTTATTGAAGTTATGGATGAGCTTGCCCGTCTAGAATGTCGAAAAAATTAATACTAAAGGTAGAAATAAAGTAGAAAAAACTCGTAAATATAGAAAAAATTAGGGTTCATCTTTTGTTCATAAGTGCCGTGTGGTATAATAACATCAAATTTTAACCGAGAGGTGCCATCATGATTTATTTACTAGCTATTAGTTTATGTTTTCTTATCGCATGTTTTATTACACCATATGTGATGAAGTTAGCGTATTTTACAGATGCTGTGGATCAGCCAAATCAACGGAAGGTTCATAGCCGGGTAATGCCACGAATGGGTGGACTTGCCATTTATATTGCTTTTTTAGTCGGCTATATGATTTTTAGAGTAAAAGGGTATGCGATTGATCAGGACGAAATCGCGTTTATTGATGCTTATTTCATAGCCTCGTTTTTAATTGTGGTAACGGGAATGCTTGATGATATGTTTGAACTCCCAGCTAAGCCGAAGGCTTTGGCTCAATTAGTCGCAGCATTGATTATGGTTTTTTATGGTCATTTTATGATTGATAAAATTTATTTACCCTTTTTACCTGTGATTGATTTAGGGTGGTTCGGAGCAATCATCACGATTATTTGGATTGTCGGAATCACTAATTCTATTAATTTAATTGATGGATTAGATGGACTTTCATCAGGAATATCTGCTATTTCATTTGGGACAATGGCCATTTTGGCTGCCTATCAGGGGGAATTATTTGTTGCAATGATGGCCTGTTTGCTATTTGGATCAACACTCGGCTTTTTAGTTCATAATTTTCATCCTGCGAAGATTTTTATGGGGGATACAGGCTCTTTATTTTTAGGATTCTCTGTTTCTGTTTTATCACTCCTTGGATATAAAAATGCAGCGTTTGTGTCGTTTATTATCCCAATTATTATGTTATCAGTTCCAATCTTCGATACAATTTGGGCTATTATTCGTCGTATACTTAATGGGCAGTCTCCTTTTGAACCTGATCGAGGGCATGTACATCATCAATTATTAGATCGTAACCTCGGACATGTTAAGAGTGTTCTTGTTCTCTATGGAATTGCCGCGTTATTTTCATTTACGGCCATTTTATATACGATGGTTTCAAAATTTTATGGTCTCGTGTTATTAGTTATTTCGATGGTTTTGATTGAATTAATTTTTAATACGACGGGATTATTTCGATGGAAGAAGCAAAAAGGAACAAAAGAAACTGCGATGGAACAAAAAGCAGAGGATGTTTCAGTAGGGGAAATATCTGAGAAGTAAGAGAGGATGAGTGGAGAGTAATGAGAAAACCAATTATTGCGGGAAACTGGAAAATGAATAAAACACGAGATGAAGCGTTACAGTTTATTTACGCGGTTAAAGATCGTGTTTCTTCATCAGATGTTGTCGAATCTGTTATTTGTGCGCCATTTCCATATTTACGATGCCTAGTTAAACGCCAAGGAGCGTCTTTACGCATCGGAGCCCAAAATATGCATTTTGAATCAGAGGGAGCTTATACAGGGGAAATTGCTCCGGAAATGTTAAGTTCAATTGGTGTTTCTTATGTTGTATTAGGGCACAGTGAACGACGTGAAATGTTTAACGAAACAGATGAGTCAATTAATAAAAAAGTACATGTCGCGTTTTCTAATGGATTAATTCCAATTATTTGTGTTGGAGAATCTTTAGCGGATCGTGAATCAGGGAACACAAATCAAATCGTTGAGGCACAAACGGTTAAGGCGCTTGAAGGTTTAACGAAAGAGCAAGCAAAACAAGTTGTTATTGCTTATGAGCCAATTTGGGCCATTGGAACCGGACGTACAGCAACTGCCGAACAAGCTAATGAAACCATTGGATATATTCGTTCGGTGATTGAACGTGTATACGGACGAGAAGTTTCAGAGGCTGTTCGTATTCAGTACGGTGGTTCTGTTAATCCATCTAACATTAAAGAATTAATGGCTCAAGAACATATTGATGGGGCGCTCGTAGGCGGAGCGTCATTAGATCCAAATTCTTTCTTATCACTAGTTAATTATCAATAAAAAAAGGTGATTTCAACCCTAGGTTGGAATCACCTTTTTTTTATGGCTCTTTGTCAAATGGTGTGG
>DKYS01000010.1:0-6209 GCA_002493395.1 Turicibacter sp. UBA7094
AAACGTTGAATTTCCATCGTTCGCCCACCAACTTTTCCACGTGCGGCTTCACGAATGGTTCGTGTATGAGTTGCCCGTGGCAACATCGAATATTCAGCAGTAATCCACCCTTTTCCTTGACCTCGCATAAAGGGAGGTAATTTATTTTCAATGGTTGCTGTGCAAATGACTTTCGTATTTCCAAAAGAAACGAGAACGGCTCCTTCTGGATTAATTATATAATGAGGAATGAATTCGACCATTCGGCGTTCGTTGTTTTTACGTTCGTTTGCTCTCATGTTATCACCTTACTTACCAAATTAAAACGTTCATCCTCTATTATAGCATAATATTTTTTAGTGAGCCTCAATAAATGATTCAACATTTGTTCTTGCCGTTGGGACAGCAATTGAATGAGACGTATCATCCGTTACCTTAATATTTCCATCAATTGAAACAGATACCATTTCAACCTCATCAACCTCAGTTAAAGTCATGACTAATTGTTTTAACATCATTGATGATACTTCTGTTTGAGCATTATCATAGTATAAATCAGAGCTAAAGTTTAAAGAAAGCAATCCATCTGTTAAGACAGGATCTTCTAATAACGCGGTATTTTGATCAAAAACACTCACATAGTTTTCACCAACTGGTCCTTGAATTAAAGCTGACACAGCATAGGTAATCGGATCAATGTCTTCAGAGATTAAGCGTGTCACAGGAACAAGGAATCCATTTTGACTATCATCTGTCATGAAATAAAGCGTCACTAATTGCGTATCATCTAAACTCATCGTATCAACTTCTAAATTAATTCCCATTGAACGATCAAGACCTCGCTCAACAGACATCGCTCCATTTAAATTAGAGACGGCTTTCCCATCAATTTCAAATTTCACTTTATCAACATCTGCTAACTCTGTATACGTCCACACAATTGAAGATAATAAATCAGCTTCCTCATCAGACGTATAGTCTAAAAATTCAGATGATAAATCAAGTGTTAATGTTCCATTTTTCAATTTATAATCATTTAATTTGGCATCCGGTGAAACAAGTGATGTGGTACTAGCCGGTAACTCATTCGCCTTCGTTGTTAAAAGATTAAAAATCTCTTCAATGCGATCGCTCTCTTCACCTTTTTTCACGTAGGTCTTCACTAAATTATTTGAATCATGAAGCGCATAGACCGCATAATAATCTTCTGATGAATACATCGTTTGTTCTTGCTTCTGTTCACTCATCGTATTCACAAGATTACTCGTTGCAGGGTCTGTCGCACGACTTGCGTAATAAATAAACAACATGGCAAGGACAGGTAATGTTAATCGTTTGATCCATTTTGTTTCCATTTCTTTTCACCTCTTCTTCAATATATAGCTACTATATGAAGAGATAAAAAAAAGATAACCTTTCAAACAGGTTATCTCATAAGTCGACAGAATCACGTGCCATCAGTTTCATCTTCCCTGGCATTACCTCGGTGCACGATTCCCCATCATCATTAAGTAATTTTCTTTAAAGGGATAATGTTCTTGATTTAATAAAATAGATTTAAATTTATAAAAAATATTTCTTAAAACGAGCGCATCGACTAATGCATCGTGAATTTGTGCTCCGTTAAACATTTCATAACTTCTCATCGCATTGTATAGACCAATATCCTGTCCTATTTGGTAATATTGGCGGTGAATACGTTGTAAATCAATTAACCGATCAGGTTCAAATAACGGGCTGACTTGATTGATTTGATAAGAGTTTTCTAAAATAAATCCATCCGATACCCCCCATACCAAGAAAATAGGGTTATACCTCGCAATGACCTCCTTGATATACTCATAAAACTGACAATAACTCATTCCGTGAGCCACCGCTAAAGGCGTAATCTTTAAAAATTCTTGCGCTTTTTCCGTTAAACGAGGGAACAACGTCGGTTGCACGTAGGCCGAAAATTTTTCAACTAAATTTCCTCGATCATCCGCTACAATCAAACCAAATTGAATAATTTCAGGTTGAAATTTCATGCCTCGATATTCAGGACCACTCATTGAAAACTCTAAATCTAAAAAAGCATAATAGGGCGATTCCACGAGCGTTTTTAACGTTCGTTGCAACTCCCGCTTCACAACCTGTGGGTTCTCGACCTTTTTCTTCGAATCTGTCATAATCGACGTTAAAGCAAAGTAAGTCGAACCATTTAATCTAAACTCCATCGGATTATAAGTAAAATGTAAAAAGTCTCCTGGTTTATAGCGATACTTAATCGTATTAAAGTTTTTATAGGGGATATAAAAATGAAGCAGCTTCCCACCCGTATGCAAAGAAATTCGTGGAATGGATAAATTCAACGATTGAATCTTTCCCTTTAATTCCTTCATCGGCTGTACAATAGGCTCTAAATGGCCCACCTTATTTTTCCCGCTTAAACTGTATTGCACGGACTGCCCAACTAAAGAAGGCGATACCGTCAGTTTCGGGTCAAACGAAAACCACGTTTCATTCATAAATATTTTATGTTCCTCAGTATTCATTTTTAAAACGACACCGGTATGTCCGAGCATTTTTATCACTTCCATCTAATCGTCCCATCTACTCGATTCGGTGAGACTTCATTTTATAAAGTTAGAACTCTTGAAGTTCATCGTTTACTACTATTATAGTACATTTTATTTCTATAATCTACCGACACCGTATTTTTTTCTCAAACAAACCCCATTTTTTACCTTTTATCCTAAGATTCCTTCTTAAAATCCTCAATAAAAATCAGTCACGATAAAAATAAGATAAACCCTTTCTCTCTTTAACCTTTTATAACTAAAAATACTTTCATAGGCGCTCCTCAAAAACACCTACCTTTATTCTAGTGGGCGTTTTGATTCTCATACCTGATGAAAGTATTTTGATTCGTTTATCGCTAACCCCGCTTTAACCCTTTCGTGTCATTCCTCAAATGGGGCGGGAAATTTTTTATCCCACTATATCCATTTAAACGAGATCACATGTTAAAGTGGAGAGTTATTTTTTATGATTAACTCCTATTAAAGTCTCACGCTATAAGGTAATAACTCCAAGTCTTAAAAGCTCTACAATGGCTTGAGAACGTCCCTTAACGTTTAATTTTAAAATCACATTAGAAATATGATTTCGTACGGTTTTTTCACTAATTGATAACTCATTCGCAATCTCACGAGTCGTCAGATTATGGACAAGTAAATCAAATATTTCTTTCTCACGTTTTGTTAAAATTGACTGACCTTTATTCAAGCTTTCTACCCCCCTTATTCTATTGAGGTAGTCATTTTCCTCATTGATATCGCGTTCACACACGCCATATCTAATATATCTTATGATAAACACTTGAATAGGTACCTATTATTACCACTCTTCATCTTTATTTTTTCTGCAATTCCTCGCTAATAAAAAGTTTGACTCGGCGAATCAATTCACTTGAAAACCCTAGTTGTTCATAGCGTTGATCATCAGCCTCTAACATCTTTTCTAATGAACCAAAATTTTGAATTAATAATCGCTTACGTTTAGGACCAATTCCAGGAATCTCATCTAAAATAGACGTTAATTGACGATTTTTCGATGTTTGATGATGAAAACTTAAAACGAAACGATGCACTTCATCTTGAATACGCGTTAATAAATTAAAAACATTGGCGCGCCCTTTTTTCTTTAAATCAATTTCCTCCATATCACGCCCATCGAGTAACAGAGAGGTACGATGCTTTTCGTCCTTCACTAACCCGACAACAGGAATCGATAAATTTAAAGAGGCTAAAACCTCCATAGCGACCCTAACCTGACCTTTTCCACCATCCATAACAATTAAATCGGGTGCTGGAAGTCCTTCATTTAAGACCTTGAAATAACGACGATAAACAACCTCTTTCATCGCCTGGTAATCATCGCCATCTGAAGTCGTCGTAATCTTATATTTACGATATTCTTTTTTATCTGGCCGTCCATCCGTAAAGACAACCATTGCCGAAACCGTATCCATTCCTTGGTGATGAGAATTATCAAAAGCCTCAATTCGATGAGGAGTCGGTAAATTTAACAACTCCCCTAACTTCTCGACAGCCCTTAACGTTCGTTCCTCCTGTTTTTCAATCAATTGCATTTTTTCAGTTAACGCCATCTGCGCATTCTTCATCGCTAAGTCAACCAGTTCTTTCTTTTCTCCCTGCTTAGGAACCACCACTTTTACATCAAGCAATGCCGTCAACAAATCTTTATCCAATGTGTTGGGAATAAAAATTTCTTTTGGTTTTAACGTATTGCTCCCCTGATAAAAACGCCCAATGAATGTGAGTACCGCTTCGTGAACATCTGAAATTCCATCAAAAATAGACACTTCTCTTTCAATTACCTTTCCTTGGCGAATGAAAAAGATTTGCACACAAACACGTCCTTCTTCTACGGCATAACCAAAAACATCGCGATCAATGAAATCATTCAAAGTCATTTTCTGTTTTTCAACCGTTGCCTCAATATGATACATTAAATCCCGATATTCCTTAGCACGTTCAAATTCTAAATTTTCGGCTGCCGCCTCCATTCGCTTGATTAAATCAGCTTTTACCTTTGAATAATCTCCCTTTAAAAAACGAGAGATTTCCTCTAGATAAGGTTTATACACCTCAGATGAAATATCATATTCGCACGGACCTAAACATTGATGAATATGATAATACAAACATACCTTTTTCGGAATCGTATGACATTTTCGTAACGGGTATAGTTTATTTAATAATCGAAGGGTTTCATTAGCTGCGGTGGCATTCGGATAGGGTCCAAAATATTTTCCTCCATCTTTTTTAATCTTACGCGTAATAAGCAACCGCGGATGTCTTTCATTTGTGATTTTAATATACGGATAATGTTTATCATCCGTTAACATAATATTATACTTTGGATCGTACTTCTTAATTAAATTAATTTCTAAGACAAGTGCCTCCAATTCACTTGACGTGATGATATATTCAAAATCAACGATTTCTCGAACTAAACGCGCCGTCTTTCCAGTATGAGATCCCGTAAAATAAGATTTTACCCGATTTTTTAAACGTTTGGCCTTTCCTACATAAATGACTTGTCCTTTGGCATCCTTCATCAAATAACACCCTGGATTCATCGGTAACAAGGATAACTTATCCTTCAATAATTGATTCACTTGTCTCACCTCTTGACTCACTCAATTTTAATTTAGTTTATGCTAAAAAATCCTAGCGTTCCTTCTTTACTAACGAAGAATTACCTAGGATTAGTGTGGTTTATTCGTTTAAATTATATGATAAAATTGCACGCTCTTCTTGGTCGTTCACTAAGAGATACGTGATTTTATCCTTTTTATAAATTCGTTTCATCGATTCATATACTTTTACTTTATATTCTTTTGTTCCCTGGCCATCGTCCACCATATCATAAAAAAGTTTTAACTTTCCATTAGAAAAATGTAATTCATACATTTCATATTTACCTGCGTGAGATAAGGCCATCACAATGTGATCCTCATTTCCAGAACGCATTTGTTGATAAAACTTCTCAAGTCGTGCTAAATTAAGAACCTTTCCATCTTGTTGAATGACATGACCATCCAACTCTCCTTGTACAATATCATACGTTTCTTGTGCGCTGACGAGTAAATTAGAATTTCCTTGAAAAAAGAAACTTCCAACCAAAATTAAAACCATTGCCACGCCAACACTAACTACTGCTTTTTTCACCAATTCCCACCGCCTAATGTGTCACTTCTACCGTTATTTTATCACTCATTAGCTGTCGAAAACAAGAGATTCCTCGTTTTAAATCCCTAATTGTTGCTATAATTCCATTATTTTATTTAAATACGTGAAATCCAACAGATAATTGGAATTATTGGTTAAACTTCTTCGTTTTTTTAGGAAAAAAACAAAAAAACTTCCTTTCATGCTAGATTAAAAACTTTTCTTACCTTCTATATGAGGAAAGAAATTTCATTGAAACTAATAGTTCCTTCTAGCAAAAAAGAGCGCCTATAAGAAAGAGACCACTGAAATAAACTTCATAAAAAGGAAAAATCCCGAAACGACAAATGGTTTCAGGATTTTTATTTTATATGTTATCATTGTCATATGATTAACAACTTTGGAGGACGACCATGATTAAAGACTTTGAACAACTATCGCTAAACTTATCTCAGGGACATCCCTTATATGATAAAATTGTCCCTAAAAATC
>DKYS01000010.1:6582-8736 GCA_002493395.1 Turicibacter sp. UBA7094
TATTCGATTGATTATGGGCGTCCGGCTTATTCCCCTGAGGTCATGTTTAAGTTATTATTTCTAAAGATTCTTTATAATTTATCAGATGAACGGGTGATTCAAGAGGCGCAAGTCAATATGGCATATAAATACTTCTTAAATTTAGAGCCAGATGACCAACTGATGTATCCTTCTTCATTGACTAAATTTAGAAAGTTGAGACTTAATCAAGAAGAGATTTTAGAAGAATTACTTAGTGAAATCGTTCAGCAGGCTATCGAAAAGGGACTCATTACATCAAAATCATTAATCCTAGATGCCACACATACTCGAAGTAAACATGTCACTCAAACTCCGCTTGAAAATTTAAGACAGGTGTCTAAATATATTCGAAAACAACTCTATCGATATGTCCCACATGTAAAAGAGGAAGTACCTAAGAAATTGCACTCAACGGCCTCGCTTGAAGAAGAGGTGGCCTATACTCAGGAGTTAATTGTTTTTCGACGGAGCACTTAGGTCAACATGTGAATATTCAAAAGGCAACGGAAAAAGCTTCAAATTTATTAAAAGATGTAAGATGTCAAACGATTCCTTCTGTTTCTGATCCAGAAGCTAAAACGGGATATAAGTCTTCCACCGAATCTTTTACGCGGTATAAATCACATCTGGCCATCACGGAAGAACGTATCATTACAGCGATTGAGGTCACAACGGGAGAAGTCAGCGACGGAAAATATTTAGAGACGTTAGTTGAAAAATCAAAAAGAAATTCCATTGAAGTCAAAGAAGTATTAGCTGATGCCACGTATTCAAGTAAAAATAATCTAGAGTATATGGATAAGGAAGGAATAACGGCTATCACCCCTTTGAACCCTATTGTATTGAATGGTGGAAAAAGAGAAACAGAAGGATTTGAATACAATAAAGATGCGGGACAAATGAGATGTCCTGCGGGTCATTTAAGTAGCAAAAAGGCTCGAACAGGAAAGAAAAATCAAAAAAGTAATCAGAGTCTAACCCACTACTTCGACATTGAAAAGTGTAAAGTTTGTCCGTTAAGAGAAGGGTGTTATAAACCTGGGGCAAAATCTAAAACTTATTCCATTACCATTAAATCTGAGATTCATCAACAAGCGATTGATTACCAAAAGAGCGATGAATTCAAAGAAAAGAAAAAACAACGGTATAAAATCGAAGCTAAGAATGCGGAATTAAAACAGTCCCACGGATTTAAAAGATGTAAGTTTGTGGGGCTTTTCGGCATGAAAAGTCAAGCGTATCTCACAGCATTTGTCGTCAATGCTAAGCGAATAGTGAAGCTAATGGCGATAAATTCAGTCGATATCACGAGATTTATTTTAAAAGCCAGACAAATAATGGATATTTTTCGTTATACGCAAAAAGGAGCCTATTATTTTAAAAATAATAAGCTCCTTTTTCAGTGGCCTCATAAGAAAGGCGCTCTTTTTTGTTTACATTTTTCCTTGACGACGTAAATCAGCTAACATCGTATCAATCTTATTTCCATATTCGATTGATTCATCAATCTCAAAAATTAACTCTGGAACTTTGCGCGTTGACATTCGTTTCCCTAACTCACTACGAATAAATCCTTTCGCACGTGTTAAAGCTTTTGTTGCTGCTTCGCGACGATTTTCTCCACCTAAAACAGAATAGTAAATTTTGCAAAATGATAAATCACTTGTCACTTCCGCTCCTGTTACTGTTACAAATCCTACTTTAGTGTCTTTAATTTCATTCATAATGATATCTGTTACATCACGCTCAATTTGTTTTGAAAGTTTTTGTACTCGAATGTGTGACATCTTCAATCACCCTTTTTCATCTAATTCTGTCTCGGTTACGCGCGTTTGACTTCTTCCATCACGTACGCTTCAATAATATCTCCTTCTTTAATATCATTATAGCGTTCAATCGTAATTCCACATTCGTAACCATAGTTAACTTCTTTAACCTCATCTTTGAAACGTTTTAATGAACCTAATTGTCCTTCAAACACAACAATTCCGTCACGAATAACGCGCACACTAGCATTACGTGAGACTGACCCATCCGTTACATAGCATCCCGCAATGGTTCCCACTTTAGAAACTTTAAATGTTTGACGAACTTCTAATTGCCCAGTTACTTTTTCTTCAAAAATTGGATCTA
>DKYS01000034.1 GCA_002493395.1 Turicibacter sp. UBA7094
CCATATCCCATCGTCTTTTTATGACGCTCGGTGAGGGCGAGTTGGTTACGCTTGTCACACGCCTCTAGCTTGATTGTCAATTCTTTTAATAATTCAATGAGTTCGAGTTTAAGTTCTTGTGCCACGTCTTCTCGCTTGATGAGTTTCATGATCGCTTTTGACAGTTTATAGTAATACTTTTTCGTCTGTTTGCTTGATTTTGCGACTTGTTTCATCGTCTTGTGCGTCGATTTTAACACGATTTTATTTTGTTTAACCAAGTAAGGAATTCGTGAAACCGCCTCTTGATAAAGCGCGGGATCGACTTCTTGTAATTGCGTTAAAAGTTCTAGCAATTCTTGCTCCTCTAATTCTTGCCATACTTTGGCTTCTTCGTTTGCGTATGGGGCATTCATCTTCGTTATCTTTTTTTCCATCATCACGTGTCCTCCTTTTCCATTCCACTTTTTTTCTCTATTTTACCACATCTTGTGTCTCTCTTTTCTAGATTTCAACACTTTTTAGAAAAAAAAAGCCTACTTTTTATCCCCGTGTCAATTCTTGATGAACGAAGCGTGAAAATCTAATAATTGTCGATTTTTGTGTTATAATTTAAAATGAGGTGTTATAGCATGAAACAATTAAAAATTTATTTTACATCCGATTTACATGGTTATGTTTATCCAACTGATTATACGGACCGAACAGAAAAGCCTATGGGAATCTTAAATATTTTATCAAATTATGAAAAAGATGGAAATACGCTCATTATTGACGGAGGGGATACGATTCAGGGATCGCCTTTCATGACATTCTTAAGTTCACAGTCTTTAAAAAATCATCCGCTCGCTCATGTTATGAACGAAGGGGGCTATGATTATGTGACCCTTGGAAATCATGAGTTTAATTATGGGTATGACTATTTAAAATCTTACTTAACAAATTTAAACGCCAAATGTTTATGTGCCAATGTGATTGATCGCACAGATGAATTACCGTTATTTGCTTCTGATGTTAAAGTCATGGAAAACGGGTTAAAAGTCGGAATTATTGGGTTTACCACTGATTTTATCCCGATTTGGGAAAAAGCGCATAACCTTGAAAACTTTGAGGTGCGCGATACGTTTTCATCGATTCAAGCGATTCATGATGAATTAAAACCACAAGTGGATGTGTTAATTGGGGTTTATCATGGTGGATTTGAATACGACTTAGCGACGCACGAACAGCTGAGCACATCATCTGAAAATATCGCTTATAAAATTTGTAAGGAACTTGCCTTTGATGTGTTGCTGACGGGACACCAACACATCCCCTTAAAAAATCACGACTTATTTGGAACGCACGTCGTTCAACCGCCCCACAATGCGAGTCAATACGCGCAAATCAACTTAACATTTGATGAGGGACAATGCCAAATCACTTCTGATTTAAAACCGGCAGGTAACACGCCAACCCCGGCTCTTTATGAGGCGCTTCTTCCCCTTCAACAGCAAGTTCAAACGTGGTTAGATGAACCCGCTGGTTTTTTAAATCAACCGCTGCAACCAGATGAACGCATTACGATGGCGACCGAAGGATCACTTCTAGCGAACTTTATTAATCAAATCCAGTTAGAAGCCTCAGGTGCTGACCTCTCTTGTACGTCTTTTGCCAATGTAGTGAAAGGATTTAATGAAAAAGTGACGGTCCGCGATATTGTCTCAACGTATGTTTATCCGAATACACTCGTTGTCCTTGAAGTGACGGGGGCTGTTTTAAAAGAGGCGCTTGAGGTTTGTGCGTCTTATATTCACTATGAAAACAACGAGCTTTCGGTTTCGCGTCGCTTCTTACAACCAAAAGTTGCGCATTACAACTACGACTTCTTCTCAAACGTCTTTTATACGTTTGACTTAACGCAACCCGTTGGTTCACGCGTTGTTTCAATGCGTATTCACGATAAAGACGTTCAACCGACCGATCGTTTTAGTTTAGTCATGAACAACTACCGAGCAAGTGGGGTTGGGGGCTATGAATGCTTACGTGGATGCAAAGTATTAAAAGAAATCCCGATTGAAATGACCGAAATTATTATTGACTATTTTATCAAACATCAACACGTTACCGTCGATGATCGTTCCTTTATTCACGTTATCAAATAAAAACCTAAAAAACACAACAAAGCAATCCCTCTTGGGATTGCTTTTATTGTGCCTTTTGAAAATTGAATTTAACCTCTTCTTAATTCTTTAAAAGCAAATTCCTCTATTTAAGAAAACGCACCTCTAAACCCATCTCTAAAAATTTTAGAATCGTTCCCAATCTACCAATAATGACAATTTCGTCCTGGTTCGGTATACGGAAACCATACAGCTGTGTAGATGGCATTTGCTTGATTCCAAAGTTCCTCTAACGAGTCATCAGTTGTCGGAAGATTGCGTTCCCACCTTAAAAAAAAGTAAGTCGGTTTAATCGGAGATTTAGAAGCGGCCATGGAGATAGCTGATTCTAACTCCTCTCGAGTCTCGTATACATAATCAAACGTCACGGATTTAGATGAAGTCTCATCACTAAATCCCCCATCATTTTCCCTAAATATCGCACTTGATTGCGGACGAACGGATAAAAAATCATAAGCATTTATCGCCGTTGAAGGGGTAATCACCACGAGTGGGGTGTTTGATTTTTCCGAAAACATATTAGTCGTTGAAGCTGTTGAGGTAGTGCACAAAGATAAATCAACTATTTTAAGGTTCGTACACCCCGAAAACATAGAACTCATATTCGTTACCTTGCCTGTATCAAATGTTGATAAATTCAACGTCGCTAATCCACTACAACCCGAAAACATAAAACTCATATTCGTTACGTTGCTTGTATTAAAGGACGACACATCTAACGTCTTTAACCCACTACAACTAGAAAACATAGAACTCATATTCGTTACGTTATCTGTATCAAATGTTGAAAAGTTCAACGTCGCTAATCCTCTACAACTTGAAAACATAGAACTCATATTCGTCACCTTGCTTGTATTAAAGGATGACACATCTAATGTCTTTAACCCTCTACAACCTGAAAACATAGAACCCATATTCGTTACGTTATCAGTATTAAACCCTTTCACATCTAACTCTATTAAATCACTACAGAAATAAAACATCTGACTCATATCTGTGACGTTGCTTGTATCAAAGGATGACACATCTAACGTTACTAAACTCATACACGTCGAAAACATACTATTCATGCTACTTACGTTACTTGTCTGAAAGCTTTCGGGATTAAGCGTTAACGTCTTTAACAGCGAACAACCGTAAAACATACTTTTCATATTTCCACCATTTTTCCCCACATTTTCCGTATTAAAGGATGACAAATTTAACTCTTTTAAACTAGTACAAGTAGAAAACATAGAATTCATATCTGTGACGTTGCTTGTATTAAAGGATGACACATCTAACGTCTTTAATTCTCTACAATCTGAAAACATAAAAGCCATATTCGTCACATTATCTGTGTTAAAGTTTGTCACTTTTAATTCCTTTAAACCTCTGCAAAGAAAAAACATAGAACTCATGTCTGTGACTTCGCCTGTATCTAGTCCGCTTAAGTCAATGGATATTAATCCATCCTTATTCATAAAAGAGGTTGATAAATTTGTTGTGTTTAGTTTCACTTTCTTGGCGTTCTCTTCTTTAATTTGAAGTATAGTCATAGAATCCGGGAAAATCTTAAGATTATTCAAACAAACCTGCTTCCCATTATACTCCCCCGGAATATAAATATCGGTAGGGTTTCCACCAGTACTTGCATTCCACCCCGTTAACAGATATTCTGTATCTGATTCAGTCACATTCCAGTCACCGATATTAAATGTTGGCATTTCATTTACTCCTTTCATAAAAACACATTGACTCTTCTATATAATATGCAAAAATTAGAAAATGTTGGCACTTTTCTTCTGTCAAATGCCTTTAACTTTTACAAAAGCCAGTTCCTCTATTTAAGGAAACTCACCTCTTAACCCTTTTATAAAAATTTTAGAATCGTTCCCACTCTATTGATGATGACGATTAGGTGTAAACGAGAGTGGTAACCCCGCATTTGCCATAAGGGACGGCTCTCTTCTCTTCCCTATTTGTAAAATTGTTGCTTTTTGGTTTATTTTTTTATAAAATGGATATTATTTAAATATCATGTTTTATTTTTACTTTAAAAGGAGACTAAGATGAAACGAGAAACCAAGCTATATTTATTAGGTGGAATCACCTTGCTCATTGGAGCATGCTTACTCTTCTTCAACAAAAAATTCCCATCCGTTGAAGAAATAGATCATACCTTATCTCACCAACAACAGGTGGATCAAACACTTCGTGACACATTAGACGCAAACGATTATACGTTTGAGGACCCTTATGTCATCTTAAACCCTTACGGAAATGCTCCCCTCTCGGCGCTAATTGCCTTTGAAACCGACGAGGCAAAATCTGTTACCGTGACGATTCACGGGAAAGATGAACACACGACCTTCACGCACGACTTCGAGCCAACTACGTCACACCTCATCCCGGTTTATGGACTTTATGCCGATACGTTAAATCAAGTGACGTTAACGCTAGGTGGAACAAAGACACAGACGATTGAGATTCAAACCGATCCCCTTCCTGATGATCTTTTGCTTCCTACTCAAACGACAGCAAACCGTCAGGAACTAGACAACGAGCTTTATTTTCTAACCCCCGCTTCAGTTGGTTATACAGCTGCTTACGACATCAATGGAGATGTCAGATGGTATTTAACAACTAAAAATATTTGGGAAATTTCACGCTTAGAAAATGGAAACCTCCTCCTAAGTTCTGATCGAACCAGTGCGCCACCGTATTACATGACGGGACTTGTTGAAATGGATTTACTCGGAAAAATCTACACGGAATATTCTGTCGCTGGAGGCTATCATCATGATGCCATCGAACTCCCAAATGGAAACTTTTTAGTAGCCACCAACAACCCGGAAGCCTTAACAGTGGAAGATTATGTTATCGAACTGGACCGTCAAACGGGAAACATCGTCAAAACGTGGGACTTAACGCAACTCTTACCGATGGATGTTGCTAAAAGCGAAAACTGGACCGAAGAAGATTGGTTCCATAACAATTCAGTGGCCTTTGATGAGAAAAACAATGCCATTGTCCTGTCTGGACGTCATCAAGATGCCGTCGTCTATTTAGATTACGACACGGGCGCCCTGAAATGGATCGTTGGGGATCCAACGGGATGGCCAGAAGAGATGCAGGCTTACTTCTTTACACCTATTGGTGATTCGTTTGAATGGCAATGGTCACAACACGCTGCAAAAATCTTAGCCAATGGAGACTTAGCATTGTTTGATAACGGAAATAACCGCTCAAAAGACCCTTTCAATTACCTACCAGCTGAGGACAATTATTCACGAGGGGTCGTTTATCACCTCAATCCAGAGGAAATGACGATTGAACAAACATTCCAATTTGGAAAAGAACGTGGAAGTCAATTTTATTCCCCTTATATTTCAGAAATTGATGAATTAG
>DKYS01000039.1 GCA_002493395.1 Turicibacter sp. UBA7094
ACCCATCGCTAGATACGGAGGGTAATCTGTTAAAAAATCTATACCACTGTATATAAAAATACAGGTTTGTTTAAATTTATTGTAACAGTTTTGTTACCCATTTGATTTTCATAAGTCCTCCTTAAAACAACGTTTCCCTAGTATTTTTATTCCACCATCTAACTCTTTATATATATCATAAAATAAACCAAACTTACATATTTATGAATAGATTTATATTTTTTTTCTACATCTAATGGAACTCTAAATATGTTTTAAAACCAATCAGGAATTTGTTGCTATTTTAAATAAAATAAAAACCACCCTAGGGTGGTTTTTATTTACTATAAAACTACTTAATATTTTATTTTAATTTAACAGTTCCCTCTAATACATCATATCCCGTATAAGCAAGGGCTGTTGTTGCTGTAACTAATCGATCATGTGCAAAGTCCGTCACTGTTGCATCGACCATCTGTTGAGAATGCCCTGTAATTTCACAATCGGCAATTCCGATATAAGGATGAATCGTTGGACAGACATTACTAATATTTCCGATATCCACTGATCCCGTACTCTTAGACGGCTTCTTAATCGTCTCAATGCCAAGCGAACGAATATTAGCATTGAATGTCTCTGAAAGAAGTTCATTTGTTTTTAAATCATCGTATGAAATTTCGTAGTTACTAACCTCTAATGTAGCTCCTGTCATTAAGGCAGCCCCGTTAGCAATTCCTAATACTTTTTCTTTCACAATAGCTAAATATTCTTTAGTAGACGCACGGATATAAAATTGAGCCGTTGCGTGCTCTGGAACAATATTAGCAGCTACCCCACCATTTGTAATAATTCCGTGCATTCTTACATCAGGTGTCACATGTTGACGTAGAGCATCAATTCCATTAAACAATTGAATAACAGCATTTAACGCATTAATCCCCTTTTCAGGTGCCGCTGCTGCATGGGCTGGACGACCTGTATAATCAAATTGTAATGCCTCCATCGCTAGTGAGGTTCCACTTTCTGTCGTAAATCCCGAAGGGTGCACCATCATCACAGCATCCATTTCATTAAACAACCCCGCATCAGTCATCGTAACTTTAGCTCCATTTGTCTCTTCCGCAGGAGTTCCAAAGACATAGACTTTTCCACCAATTTCATCAATTACTTTACTTAACGCAACACCTGCCCCAGCACTCATAACACCAATCATATTATGACCACATCCATGTCCTAGTTCAGGTAGAGCATCATATTCACAAAGATAAGCAACCGATAATCCTGGTTTTTTACTATCATAAACGGCTTCAAAAGCAGTGTCTAATCCGGCAACAGGACACTTCACATCAAAGCCGTGCTCTCGTAAAAAGGTCGTTAACACGTTCACCGCTTCATACTCCTGATTCCCAAGTTCAGGATGATCATGAATATATCGATTCATTTCAACCAAGCGTTCTTTTAAAGATTCACTTATTACTTTTAACTCTTGTTTCATCATAAATCCCCCTTACGACCATCCCATGAGGATAGCAATTGTAATAAAGATAATAGCTAATACACCGAAAATCACTTGTAATGGCCAAATCCATTTCATCCATTTCGACCATGGAATTCCTGCTACACCAAGGCAAGCCATCAATACGGCGCTTGTTGGGAAAATAGCGTTAGAGAATCCATCCCCAAATTGGAAAATTAAAATAGAGGTTTGCGGAGTAATTCCTACTAATTCACCAAGCGGTGCCATAATTGGCATCGTCAATGCTGCTTGTCCAGAACCTGATGAAATAAAGAAATTAATAAACATTTGAACGAAAAACATCACATATCCAGCCACTAACGATGGTAAATGCCCAATAACGTTTGATAAGTTATACAAAATAGTATCAATAATTTGACCATCCTGAGCGATAATGACAATTGCACGGGCGAAACCAACAACAACCGCTGCACTAATCATATCTTTAGCTCCATGAATAAATGCCGTCGCCATATCATCAAAACTTAACCGTCCGATAATCCCACATACGATACCCGTCGCTAAGAAAACAGCTGAAATTTCAGGAATAACGAAACCAAATTTTAATACACCGACAATGATAACCGCTAAACATACTAAAATAGAAGCTAAAATTACTTTATGTCTCGTCGTAAATGGTAACTGCTCTGATTCCATCGTTTCCATATCTTGACGACGTGCCTGATCAATTTCATAAGCCGGGCTTAATTGTGGATTCTTTTTAATACGTCGTCCATACCACATTAAATATAAAGTAGCGGATAAAGTTGTAATTGCCCAAATAAGCGTTCTAAACCCTACTCCAGTTCCGGCAGGAACTTGAGCGATACTTTGGGCAATTCCAACTGAGAATGGATTTAGCATTGCTGTAGCGAACCCGACAATACATCCCATATAAGAAAGTGCCATGGCCATAATGCTATCGTATCCTAATGCCAAACATAAAGGAATTAACATCGCGATAAACGGAATTGCTTCTTCCGTCATTCCAAAAACGGCCCCTCCTAAAGAGAAAAGTCCCATAATAACCGGAATCATTAATAACTCTTTTCCTTTAAATGATTTCACCGCATTAGTAATTCCGGCATCAATAGCACGCGTTTTTGTAATAATCGCAATCGAACCACTCACGATAAATAAAAAAGCAATAATTTCAGCTGCACCCACAATTCCATTAATCGGAGCTTGCAATAATTTAAATAATCCTTGTGGTGTTGATTCTACATAAGAAAAGGAATCATTAACAACAACTGTATTCCCTAGCTCATTCACCACACGCTCATAATTTCCAGCTGGTATTAACCATGTTGCAATCGCCACTAACACTAAAATAGCAGTGACAATTACTAACGTATGAGGAACTTTAAACTGTTTTTTTTCTTTCGTATTTGCACAGGTTGTTTTACTTTCTAAACTAATCATAATACTCCCCCTATTAAATAAATTTTTAAATAGTTTTTATAAGTGAGAGACAAAAAAAAGTCTTGAGCTTTTCACTCAAGACTTCTCAAAAAGAATGCAAGATTCCTATTGGGGATTCTTAAATGATAGCTCTCCACGATAATACAATCGTGACAATGTTAAATATATTTTACTTAACACCAGCTCTATAACCTTAAAGTATCAGTTATAGGCTTCGGCGAGAATCCCTTTCCTATTGAATCAACATCTTCACTCCTCAATAGTACTCTTAATTACCGCACCTCTATCTAAAAACTATTCAAATTAATATGTTTTTATCTTACCCCATTTAATACTGAAACACAAGACTCTTTTCATCAAATTCTCTTATTTCAACCCTCATTTTTCAATAAATGCGTCACTCATTTACTTATATAGTTGTTCATCATTACAAAAAAAGAATCAAACAATCAAGTTGTTTGATTCTTTTTCCATGATAATATTCTGACGAGATATACTCGTGAACTATCATAATAATTTTCTCCCCAACCCTAAAATTTTCTTTTTTATTTAACTCTTTAAAAAGTCCTGAGGGCCATATCAGGACTTTTTAGATATAACCGTACTAAGTTGGGATGACTTAAATCCGAAATGATAGCTATCCACAAGTTATCCACATTGGAACTTTGGACAGTGTCAAATGGTTTCCATTTAACACTCACGCTATAATCTCAAAGTATCAATTACAGTGTGTTGCAAACATTAATTTCTTATTAATTTTATGTCTTTTTTCATCAATAATCCATTTAATTTCTGCAATGCTATCCACAACGTCTTTAATTTATATTGTCATTTTATCTCACTTTTTAGCTAAATACAATCATTTACGTTAAAGAATCTGTCAGATTTTATTTTTTTATCATTCTATAGCAAGAAAACGATTAAAATAACGATTAATTCATTATTTTTTTCTTCACTTTGTCGAAAAAAGAATTTATATGTAATGGGAGTTTTAGATTAAAAACATGGGGATAAATAAAAGAAAGACTGTGGATAATAGAATAATAACTAAAAAATTCACCTCATTCTCTGACTCTTTTGTGACTATTCTTACTGATAGATTGATATTTAATAGGTCCCTTTATTTCATTAAATAATTCTATTAATCAATAGAATCATTTAAGTAGGTATACAAAGAGGCCGATATAAGTCTTTGTTTGATTAAACCATAAAAAGATAGCAATCTTTCCTCCTTCTCATAAACTACATTAAGGAGGCGATTTAATGACGACATTTAATGAACATAATCTATGGGTGAATAATCGATTAACTCGGTTATATCAGTTATATCCCCGACGTTATACACTAACTCATTCCGATCAAACAGGAGAACTTTTTTTAACAATTGGTTCCGAATTTGCCTATGAAAAATTAACAACAAAACGGGATGAAGTCCTAGGGGAATGGTTATCTAATAAATCGGGGAAACCTTATCTTTATATTTATATTCGCCTTGACGGAATTGATGGGACAGTATCCACCGTTAAACGAAATGAAATTTTCTTACGTGAACTCCCCCTAGCCTTAAAAGCCATAAAAAAGGGGGATGAACCCTTTTTTCAATTTTACCCTCAATTTCTTCAAGCGCCTATTTATGTCTTTTTTCAATCACAAAATCCACAGCTTAATCGAACCGAATGTTTGGGTTGTTTTAATGATTATTGAATGACTTTATAAAACCCTGTACACTCATAAACCCGTTTATATTTCTTTTTCATTTTCTCATTATCTTTTCCAACGTACTGGCAAAAAGTATGAACAGGAATTAATCCCTCAATCTCAGAGGAAATGCCGTTACTTCCTTCGATATAAACATGTAGATAAGTTCCTAGTTTAGAAAATTGTTGTGCTAAATACCATTGATGAACCCATAAATCATCCCTAACCCACGCCTCAATATAAACAACTTGTTTTTCAATTAATTGTTTTTGTGCCTCGACAAGTAAAGCCTGACCAATCCCTTGACGGCGATAATCCGGATGCACGGCAAGATGGGTAATCATTCCACCTAGCGCTTTATCTGCCGTGCAAAAAGTCATCGCTTTCTGTTCATACTCAATATCTAAAATACCAATAATTTTATTGTCTTCAACAGCCACAAGTTCAATAGCTGGATTCGTATAAGTCTCCTTTTTTGTCAGAACAATATCATAATACGCCGTATCTAAAAAGGAGAGTACCCGACATCGTACCCATTCACGCTCATCTTCCTGTTGATAACTTCGAATCTCCATCTCATTCTCACCTCATTCTGCCTTTTTTCCATTATATACATTCGTTTTAGGTATCATGCCACTTTTTCACGCCGATCAACCTATCTTAATTCTCATTTATCAATGAAATCTTGCATACTATTTATAATAAGGATACAAGTGAGATTCAATCCGATCCAGGGGAAGTGATCACATGGGATGGTTTAACGGAAGAACGGCTGCCATTTGTATTATCTTATTTATCGTATTCGCATTACTGTATACTGACTTCTTTGACGACATAAAAAGATGAGACAATAAGCGTCTCATCTTTTTAATTGTTTATCATGATTAACGCCCATACACTCCATCATTTAAACGAGTATAACGATAAGTTGGCTTTTCTCCTGGTATTCGCCAATTAAATTCACTTTTTAATTTTTTATTTTCTTGGATTCCCGCCCATTCTTCACAAGCCGTAATCAGTTTCATCAAATGTTCTTGTTGGCGATATTCCTCCTTCAAAAATAACCCCTCTAAATGGACCGAAGATTCTCCTGAACCCCCATCTGATGTCTCTTGTCTTAACTTCACATAAGCTAGCCCAATAATCTCATGATTTAAAACAGCTAAAAAATAAGCGGCATATTTTCCTTGAATTGATTCTAATATTTCAAGTGCCATCGCATGCAACGAGTGTTCAGGCCACAATACAATAGCTAATCGGGCCACATCCAACACATCTTTTAAATTCCCTTGTCGCACTTCCACCTAATCTCCCCCTTCCCTATTGTTAAGGTCTTTGTAAACGATTATTTCCATTAAACCTCTTATAAACAGAAATATTTTCTCGTTTAATTTAGCAATCCACATCTGTGATGATTATGCTGTAAGAAAGAACTCTTATCCAATTAAGCAACCATCACCCTTTTACTTACTTACCCGTTCAAATCAACTGATTATATCTCTTTCATAAACCGCATACATTTTATAAGCTCTACAACATAATATATGCAAAAAAGGGCTTACAAATATTCTTACTTATGGATTTAAAATATGATATAATTTCTTAAAGAAGGAGGGGATTTTAACCGATGTATTGCTTCAAACCAAAAGCTGATTATTCACGGTTAGACTTCATGCTTTACTACTGTGGAACAAGCCAAATAGAAAAGCATCAGTCTTGGGGGCCTGGAATCCGTGATTATTATAGCTTATATTACATAACAGAAGGATCGGGACACTTAAACATTGATGGACAAAGCTATACGCTAGTGGAAGAAACATGCTTCTTAGTTCCACCCCATGTCATCGTCAATTACAAACCCGACTTACTAAATCCGTGGACCTATTATTTTGTTAGTTTTAATGGTGAGCACGTTCCAGCTTACCTCAAACGAATTGGACTATCAGAAAGAAATCCAATTTTAAACTGCCAAAATAGCAATGAAATTGAAACATGCTTTGAATATATTCTAGAATCTGGAAATCACCCTAAAAGTGCGGATTTACAAGCGATTAGTGGGTTTTACTCTTTACTTGGTGCCCTTTGCGATCATAGCTCTCCGCAATTGCCAAAGATAAAAAGTTCTAACCGGCAATTAGATTATATTCGTGAGGCCATTGAATACATCGAAACAAACTATTCAAGACCAATTACAATTGAAGAGATTTCGAACCATGTTGGAATTAATCGTAAATATTTAACTAAATTATTCAATGAAATAATGGATAATTCTCCGAAAAATTATCTGATTCATTACCGGATTGATAAAGCCTGTCAACTTCTTAACCAGTCAACCCTTAGCATCAAGGAAATTTCTCACTCTGTGGGGTACACGGATGCGCTTGTCTTTTCAAAAATATTTAAAAAAGTAATGGGAACATGTCCACGTAAATACCGCAATTCCCATCTTACGACTTAACGATGCCGCTTTTTGACATCGTTTTTTTATGATTCAAATTTTTGAGAAAGCCTCCAAAGGGTTTTAACTAAATCATTTCATTTGAATCACTCTTATTTTTTGATTAATCGGATGATTACTTATCAACAGTTGAAGTCATATTTTTTTTCCTTTATACTAATACAGTTGAGTTATGATTAAATCATACTAGAGCTCCTCTTTTTAAAACTGTCTGTCATATAAACTATTTTATACTCTAGGAGGCAAAAATGACTGTTATTCTATTATTTTTAAGTTTATTATTCATTGGGGTTTCTGCCTATTACAGCGGGAAATTATTCGAATTTATTAAATTACCCTCTTTAATTGGTATGATGATTCTAGGGATGCTAATCGGTCCTTCATTTTTAAACATCGTCCCAAAAGTAACCCTCCAAATTTCACCTACGTTAAAGGATATTGCCCTTGTCACCGTCTTATTTATTGGGGGACTCGGCATTAGCCTGAAACAAATGAAACAAATCGGAAGACCTGCGGTCTTACTCAGTGCTGTTCCCGCTACTCTTGAAGGATTCACAATTGCTCTTTTATCCATCCCGCTTCTTCATTTTAACTTTGTTCAAGGAGCGATTTTAGGATTTATCATTGCCGCTGTTAGTCCCGCCGTCCTCATTCCATCGATGATTGATTTAATCAATCGACGAGTTGGACAGGATAAAGCCATTCCACAAATGCTATTAGTTGGCGCTAGCGCAGATGATACCCTTGCGATTACCTTATTCACGACCTTCTTAGGAATTTATACACAAGGGGGAACCTCATCATCCATTGGATTACAATTACTAACAATCCCACTGTCCATCATCATAAGTATTCTCGTTGGATACCTCGTTTATCGGATAACAAAACCGCTCCTACAAAAAACTTCTTCCCTCCCGCTTCAAACAATGATTTGTTTCTTTTTCTGCCTTATCATGCGTTTAATTGAAAAACAGTTTCACTTGGAGCTCTTTAACTCCCTTTTAACTGTTATGATTTACGGATTTTTTATTCGTAACTTTATCGTTGAAAGCGCCACTTCTATTTTAAATCAAATGAATTCAATTTGGAAAATTGGAAAACTTTATTTATTCGCCTTCGTCGGTATGGCGATTAATCCAACACTCGTCGGTCAATTTTTCTTAATCGGTTGTGTGATTTTAGCTATTTCATTAGGTGTTCGCTCAATAGGTGTTTTAATCTCATTAATCGGAACCAATCTCTCACCTAAAGAAAGACTCTTTTGTGTGATTGCCTATTTACCTAAAGCGACCGTTCAATCTGCCAAAGCTGCGATTCCATTAGAGATGGGGGTTGCAGGTGGAGAAATTATGCAGGCAATTGCTATTTTAAGCGTATTAATTACAGCTCCAATTGGAGCTATTGGTATTAAACTAACAAGTGATAAACTGTTACACAAAGAATGAAAAGGAGCCGAGTTTGATGGACTCGGCTCCTTTTTCTATGCAATTAAGCAACTGACGATGAGTTACGAATGTCGTTCAATTTCTCTTCAATCAATCTTAAAACCATTTTCTTATCTTCTTCATTATTAACGTAGTCTACTTCATCAATATTAATCACTAGAACTTCACTTGCGTTATAGTTTTGTTCAATCCATTGATCATAACCTTTCCAAAGCTCGTAGTAGTAAGAAACTAATCCTTCGTCTAACTCATATTCACGCCCACGTTTTTTAATGCGATCAAGGATTGTTTCAAAACTTCCTGATAGGTAAATCATTAAATCAGGAGCCTTTTTAGGTAAGCCTTCTAATTCTTCTAGCATATTATTTAAAAGCGATTCGTATAAACTAAACTCCAATTCAGAAATTCGTCCTAAATCTTTATTAACCTTGGCGAAATACCAATCCTCATAGATACTACGATCTAGCACATTATTGTCTTCAACTAATGCTTCTTTAATGCTTTTAAAACGTGTATTTAAAAACCATAATTGTAATAAAAACGGATAGCGTTTTGTTTGTATCTCTTCTTCAGAGGCCGTATAAAATAAAGGTAAAATTGGATTATCATCCACACTCTCATAAAATACTTCCGAATTAAAATGTTCTGCAACCAATTCTGCTAAGCTTGTTTTTCCTGCACCAATCATCGCTCCAATTGTAATCAACATTATTCACCCATACCTTTCACATTATCTTATAAAATGATAAAATTCTTTCTAAATAGAAATTTAAAAAGTTTGAACGGTGTCAATAATAGCACAAATATCGACGAAAATCACATAGAATAATCATCCAAATATATCCATAAATATTCTCCACGACTGGTTGTGGATAAAGGAGAAGAAAAGCATACAATCCTATCATTGGTTATCTTCGACTATCCCATTTTCCTCCCTTACTTATCCACAATAAATTTTTTTATTTAGATCTTCTCTCTATCGACAGGTTTATCCTCCCATCTGTTGTTAAAATAAAGGGACCTATGTTAACGGGAGGTGTTTTTTTGGAACAAACGCTATACGGATTAAGAATGATTAGTCTTTTCGGATGTTTAGTTAATCCCCTTCTTTTACTAATTAACCTCATTATGATCTTGTTTTTTAAATCATCCGATCAGATTCTTCTATATTCCTGGAAGCTATTCTTTATGATCGCCATGCTTTCTTTAGTCGCCGCGTTAAGTGGTTACGCCCTCCATCGATACTTTAAAAATATCTAAACTAAAAATAGCCCAAGTGATAAACTTGGGCTATTTTTAGTTAGAGTAACTTCCCTTTATGGTAACCTGATCTAAAATATGACCCTCCATTTGGCGGTACAACTCGTTATAATAAAACCCTGGTTTTAAATCAAGCAATGTATCTAAGGCATAGACATGAAGTTCATAAAGATGCGGCGCATTCGGTGGGGCCATTCCTCCATAGTAGGAACATGCCTGTTCCGGTGTATTTCCTCCCTGATCACTAATCCAACTATTCACACCTTGAACGAAATCTGTTGCAGTTTGGCTCTCATTCTCTTTGATAACCGTTCTTGTAATATTAGCAGCTGTCCAATGAATCCATGAGAATCCTGATACAGGGAATGCATCTTTATCTTCTAACACAAGTGCATACGACACCGTCCCCTGAGGGGCTTCTTCAATCATTAATGGTAATGAAAAGGTCGGCATCTCATACTCATTCATTACGCCACGGCATCCATATTGATCCATAATCACGCCGTTTACAATACCCGAACTTGTCACTTTCATGTCATCACCTCCAAATTTAACTCCCTTTATTATACAACGTTTAACTGATATTTAATCTTGCGCTAACGAGTTTTAACCAAACTTCTTTTTTAATTTTGGAAGATCCCCAAGATCTATCCACTCTTCAGCATATCCGCAATCACAACAAACATA
>DKYS01000088.1:0-7309 GCA_002493395.1 Turicibacter sp. UBA7094
ATTTCCACGAATCCGTTTGACTGTTTAAATTTGGAATTAACACAAGTAAAAAATAGACAGTTAACCCTTTTTAATCAGATTCATTTTTTAAGGATACAAGCGACTTTATGTGGTCAATCCATCTTTTGTTTTGAACAACAATCTGAAAAAAAGAGGCAATCTCTTCGTTTTGGCACCGTCAGTTATTTAATTTCTACACAAAAAATAGGGGATATTGTCATTTGCGAGAATAAACGGACGTTGCTTATAACATGCTAATAAGAGGACAATGTTTAGCATGACTGAGGAGGATTAAAGATGTGGCAGGCAAAAGGGTGGCAAAAAATAGGGCAGGCGTTCGCATCCGTTAAGCTAGTATTCATGTTATTGGGAATCGGAGGGGGATGTCTGTTCATCGAGTTACCCGCGTTTGCTCATGGGGAAGCCATGAACCCGCGTCTTGTTATTGATGGACAGGAAGTTTCTTCGTCTCAAACGGAAGTCATTAAGGCGGTCATTGAGGACGCGTTTGGTCATCAACTCGAGCGAAAAATAGTCGTTATGGCGGATGATAAACGATTTGAGACAACCCTTTCAACTTTTGATCCGAAAATGAGCAAATCGATTGATCAAGTCGTAGACGAAATGATTAAAGTAGCCAGGGATTTAGAATCGATGGAGTGGGCGACTCAACTGCAAGAACCGATTCGGTACGAGATTAATTTAGCGTATGATTACGATCAACAACTGATTGAAGACTGGGCACGACTCATTGAGAAAGAAGTTTATATTGAGAAGATAGAGCCGACGTTTGAGAGGCAAGGGAAGAATCAATTAACGCTAAAAGAGGGACGAGATGGACAATTAATTTTAGCAGAACAATTACGAGATTCCATCGTTCAGGCATTAAAAGAGTCGAAGGCAGATTTAATTGAAATTCAAGCCAATATCTTAACCGATCCTCGGGAACTGGATGTATTAGAGTTAAGGACGGTGAATGCTAAAATTTCATCTTACTCCACGAATTATTTGCCAGGTATTGGGCGGGCAAAAAATGTGGAGTTAGCGGCATCTAAAATTAATCACACCATTTTGATGCCAGGCGAACAGTTTTCATATGCCAAAAAAGTCTCACCGGTAACGATTGAAAATGGGTACGTCAATTCAACTGTGTTTTTCAACGGGCGTCCGGTTCCAGGAGTAGGGGGAGGGATTTGTCAGGTTTCATCGACGCTATATAATGCGCATCTTTTAGCAGGGATTGTTGCGACGGAGCGACGTAATCATAGTTTGCCAGTTAGTTATGTTCCATTAGGTCAAGATGCGACGATGGTTGACTATTCGGTAGATTTGAAATTTATTAATACACTGGATTACCCCATTTATATTTCCACCTATGCAGCCTATGGGAGCTTAACGGTTGAACTTTGGTCAAATGCCGAGGCCTTACATGGAATTCGATATGAGCCAAAGACGGTCGTGTATGATAACGGGCTTAAAGCCGACACGACTTTATATGGGTATAATGCCGAAGGGGAAGTCGTTTATGAACGATTTTTACATACGAGTGTTTATAAAAAGAAAGCAAAATAAAAGGAGAGGTCAACCGTACCTCTCCTTTTTCGATTATTTTAATTTTTTAAGCGTCATGATGAAGTGTTCATCAGGATCGATATAAATGGTTTTTTGGTTCTCATACGTGACAAATCCAAGGTGAGCAGCGGGAACTTTTTTGACGTGGCGAACCCGAGTATAGTCAATTGGAACGCTCGATGAGAGACGCCCTTTTGAAAAGTAAGAGGCGAGCTGAGCAGCCGCACGAATCGTTGCCTCACTTAATTCATCAGCCTCGCTTCGAACGAGCACGTGTGAACCCGGCATATCTTTTGCATGAAACCACCATTCGTGGCGACGGGCAAACTTATGTGTCAAATAATCATTTTGAAGGTTATTCTTCCCAACAAAAATTTCTACACCATCGGGTGATAAATATTTTTCAATATTAGGCTTTGAACTTCCTTTGCGTTTTTTACTTTGTTTTTTTCGTAAGTATCCCGCTAACTCTAATTCTTCTTTAATTTCATAAGCATCTTTTAATGTCGCCGTCTCCATTTGAAGCATTAATGTTTCAAAGTAGGCGGTTTCTTTTTCTGCCTTATCGATTTGGTCGATAATATAATTGACGGCGTTTTTAGCTTTCGTATATTTTTGAAAATACTTTTGGGCATTTTCTGAGGGGGTTAACATGGGCTCTAATGGGATGGTCACTTCTTCTAACGTCGGCGAGTAGAAGTTTTGAACCCGAATCGCTGTCTTCCCTTTTGAAAGTTGATAAAGATTCGCTAAAATTAAATCCCCTAATTGTTTATACTGATCAGCTTTTTCAGAATTAATTAATTCTTGCTGAAGTTTCTCACATTTTTTGAGGTTTTTTTCGTGTTCTTGACGGATGAAACGCTCGATGTCATAAAATTGTTGTCGGATACGGTCGCGTTCATCTTTTCCAAAATAATAGCGATCAAACATCTCCCAAATGGTTTCGCATAAAATAAGCTCGCTATGCGTGTGGTAGAGTGGAATAAGATAAAAGTTTTCTTTGGCTCCAATCATGAGGTGGTAAGAGGGCTTATTTTGAATGTCTTGAATCGTTTGCGTAAAGGAGTGATAAAGATCGGTGAGCGTGTCTGATTCACTTCGGTAAACGATTTCGCGTGCAATGAGGGGAGAGAGTCCTTGAAACTTGGCGACGAGTTGCTTATCGTAGCGCTCTTGTTCGGTGATAAGGTGAGCAAACGTTTGAAAATCAAGGTCATCGGGAGATTGTTTTTCTTGGACCGGAGGTAAAATATAGGTCGCCCCCGGTTGCAATGACCGATAACGATTGATAAGCGGAGAGACGTGTTTAATCGTATCAAGAATTCGATGATTTGCATCTGTTAAAATGAGATTACTATGTTTCCCCATAATTTCAATGTATAAAAACTTGATCATTTGGTCACCCAGTTCATTCATATGACGGATGGTAAATTTAATGATTCGATCGTGATTGATTTGTTCAATCTGGTGAATTATCCCGCCTTCTAAATGTTTTCGTAAAAACATACAAAACATTGGCGGTTCATCTGGATATTGATAGTCTAGCTGTGTGATTTGAACACGGGCATAGGTAGGGTGGGTTGAAAATAAAACTTTTTGATTTTTCCCTCCGGCACGAATTTGCATGAGAATTTCATGGTTTGATAACTGATAGATTTTATTGATTCGCCCAGCTGTTAAACTTTCTTTTAAAGCTTTGGCAACGCTCGATGTCATAAGACCGTCAAAAGCCATAGAAAAATCACCTCTTTAACACTAAAATTTTATATTTAAAAGTATAGCATTTTTTAAAATGATTAGACATAAAAACAGCGAAAAATCTCATAATAATGCGAGAGGTTGTATATAAATTTTAAAAAGGTCTAAAATGAATGAGAGCATAATTCGTTATAAATTCGAGATGGAACTATTTAATTTTATTTAAATTCATGCTATTATAGTGGAATGAAAGTTTAAGGAGAAGTGAATGCATGAGATTAGTAGAAAAAGGTGTACTAATAGTCATATCAGGTCCTAGTGGTGTAGGAAAAGGAACGGTGCGCGCGTCGATATTTGAACAAGAAAATCATAATTTAGAGTATTCGATTTCAATGACGACAAGAAAACCCCGCGTTGGTGAGGTTCATGGTGTGGATTATTTCTTCGTTGAAAAAGAAGAATTTTTAGATAGAATTGATCAAGGTCAATTATTAGAGTGGGCGGAATTCGTTGGAAATTATTATGGAACGCCACTTGATTATGTGAATCAAAAATTAGATGAAGGAAAAGATGTTGTCCTTGAAATCGAGGTACAAGGGGCCTTACAAGTGAAAAATGTAATGCCGGATGCATGTTTTATTTTTATTGCCCCGCCAAGCATGGACGAACTTCGTAATCGTATTATGACGCGTGGAACGGAAGCCATGGAGGTTATTAATAAGCGAATGCAAAAAGCGGAATCTGAAATCGGCTTAGCGCATGAGTATGATTATATCGTTATTAATGACACGGTTGAAAATGCTCGTGATCGCATCATGGCGATTATTGAGGCAGAACACTCACGTTCAAATCGTGTTTTAGAATATTATAATAAAAATATTGTGGAGGTTGAATAAGAATGACAGGAATGCGTTACCCATCAATTGATAAATTATTAGATAAAGTCGATTCAAAATATAAAATTGCTTATATTGCAGCTAAACGTGCACGTCAAATTGTCAATGACGGACAATCTCAGTTAGATTATGTAGATGGTTTACCAACAGCAAAATGTGCTAAACCGGTAGGGGTTGCATTAGAAGAACTCTTAAATGATGTCGTTGATTTTGAATTAAAAGAGCAATAAGAGGGAAAAACCTTAGCCGATGCTAAGGTTTTTGTTTTTTATAAGTTTATAAAAAAGGAGAAGTCCTATAATAAAGGGAACGGTGTCTGGAGGTGTTAAAAATGATCGCAGAGGTTGTTGTCGATATAAAAAATAAGGCAGTTAATAAAGTTTTTGACTATCTCGTTCCTAAACCATTAGAAGGTGTTGTTCAATCGGGAGTTCGTGTTCTCGTCCCGTTTGGGCCACGAACCGTGATGGGATTTGTTATTTCCTTAAAGGAAGAGACCGAGTTGAAGAAGCTAAGGTCAATTAAAGAGCTGATTGATGTCCTTCCCGTCTTAAATGATGAACTAAAAGAATTAGGGATGAGTCTAAGTGTTGAAACAGGAAGTACGATGATTCAATGTTTTGAGGCAATGATTCCTAATGCCATGCGTGCAAAATATAAGAAAAAATTGCTCTGTGTCAAAGAACCAGAATCACCAGCTATTAAATCGTTATTTTGTCAGACCAATCCCATTGATTATGATCAAGTCCCTCTCTCTCTTTTGAAGGAAGTGAAAAAAGCGCTCGAACAAAAGGAACTTGAACTGATTTATGAGGTTAAGGATAAGTTAGGTAAAAAGATGGTCAAGTATGTGGCGTTAGTCCAACCTTTGTCGGACATGTCAGCTTTTAATCGTGCCGTCAAACAAAAGAAAGTTTTACTTTATTTAATGGAGCAAAAACAACCCGTGTTAAAATCCCGCTTAACGGAAGAATTACAAGTCACGCCTGCGGTTTTAAAATCGTTAGTCGAAAAGGGCGTCATGAAAGAAATTGAGGTAGAGGCTTATCGCGATCCTTATGCAGATAAGGTTTATTCGCCATCTAAGGCTTTGGCGCTTAATCATGAGCAAGAGGTAGCGGTTCAAACGGTATTATCAGCCAATGAGGCAAAGGCACACGATGTTTTTTTACTGCATGGAATTACAGGAAGTGGAAAGACGGAGGTTTATTTACAAATTATTGAATCGGTGATTAAGCGAGGACAGCAGGCGATTATGCTTGTTCCAGAAATTGCGCTTACCCCCCAGATTGCTGGACGGTTTAAAAGTCGTTTTCAAAATCAAGTGGCGGTGTTGCACAGTGCGTTGTCGATGGGGGAGAAGTATGATGAATGGCGTAAAATTTTAAAGCAAGAGGTCCAAATTGTGGTAGGTGCCCGGTCGGCCATCTTTGCCCCGTTTAAAGAGATAGGTGTGATTATCATTGATGAAGAGCATGAATCGACTTATAAGCAGGAAGAAGCCCCGAGGTATCACGCCATTGAGGTAGCGAAGTGGCGTTCAGCGGTTCATCGATGCCCGGTTGTTTTAGGAAGTGCCACGCCTTCGTTAGAGTCATTTGCGCGTGCTCAAAAAGGGGTTTATCGCTTATTAACGCTTTCGCATCGTGCCGTCTCTTCGGCGAAGTTACCGACTGTTAAATTAATCGATATGAGACAACATAAAGCGGGAGATCAATTAATTTTAAGTGAGGTGTTACGTACCGCGATTGCCACCCGCTTAGAACGGAAAGAACAAGTGGTGTTATTATTAAATCGTCGTGGATATTCGAGTTTTTTACAGTGCCGTGAATGCGGAGAGGTCGTGAATTGCCCAAATTGTGATGTTTCATTGACGTATCATAAATCAAACCAAAAATTGAAGTGTCATTATTGTGGTTTTGAAACGTTTTTACTTAAACGTTGTCCGGCTTGTCAAAGCGAGGAGTTACGCTTTTTTGGACTTGGAACCCAGAAGGTTGAAGAGTATTTAAATGAAGAATTTCCAGGTGCAAAAACGATGCGAATGGATGTCGATACGACGTCTAAAAAAGGAGCCCATCAAGAGTTAATCGAGGCCTTTGAGCGAAAAGAGGCGGATATTTTAATCGGAACGCAAATGGTCGGAAAAGGTCTTGATTTTAAAGAGGTAACGTTAGTCGGTGTGCTAGCTGCTGATTTAATGCTTCATTTGGCTGATTTTCGGGCGGCCGAGCGGACATTTCAGTTATTGACTCAAGTTGCCGGACGTGCGGGAAGACACGAGCTTGAGGGAGAGGTGCTTATTCAAACGTATAGCCCCGATCACTATGTGATGCAATGCGTGGTTGAACAAAATTACCAAGCTTTTTATGTCGAGGAGATGAAGATACGACGCCGGTTTGGGTATCCTCCTTATTATTATCTAGCGAGTGTGATGTTAAATAGCGAGGATTATAACGAGTTAATTATGTCCTGTGATAAAGTGAACCAGTATTTGAAGAGTCAACTAGGGCATAGTTGTCTGATTGTTGGACCAACCATGCCGTATGTTGGACGAATTAATCAGCGTTTTAGAATGTATTTTATGATAAAATATAAGCAGGAACCGAAATTACGAGCGATTTTATTACAGTTGCTGACGTATTTTCAGGAAGGTCCGGTTCATTTATCGCTAGACTTCTTCCCGTATCAATTTAATTAAAAAATCTTAATAAGACAGTAGTAAAATGTCGATAGATATGTTAATAATAATTAGAGTCTAGGTCTACCAAAAAGAGTGGTCGCTTTTTAAATAGGGTTATCTTCTGTTTAAACGTGTGATTCATCGTTTGAATGACCCTCTAGGTCTTTCTCGCTGATTGACTAGAGGCAGGAGAGCCCGTTTTAGGTGTTAGGTCGAGTAATTAAAGAGGAGGAATGGCATGACACGTGTTGTATTTATGGGAACCCCTGATTTTTCAGTTCCCGTTTTAGAAACCATTATTAAGGAAGGTTATGAAGTCGTAGGGGTTGTGACACAACCTGATCGCCCGGTTGGAAGAAAGCGAGTTTTAACGCCGACACCGGTTAAACAAAAGGCGCTTGAATACGATATTCCTGTTTTTCAACCAGAAAAGATTAAGGATGAGTATCAAACAGCA
>DKYS01000088.1:7585-16245 GCA_002493395.1 Turicibacter sp. UBA7094
TCAAACAGTTCTTGATTGGAAGCCTGATTTAATTATTACGGCGGCTTTTGGCCAAATTATTCCTAAAATTTTATTAGATGCTCCTAAATTTGGATGTATTAATGTTCACGCTTCGTTATTACCGAAATATCGTGGGGGGGCGCCTATTCATCAAGCCATTATTGATGGTGAAACAGAAACAGGTGTGACCATCATGTATATGGATGTAAAGATGGATACAGGAGACATGATTAGTAAGGTTGTTGTTCCGATTGGAGAAAAGGACCATACGGGATCGATGTTTGAAAAGTTAAGTGAGGCTGGTGCTAAACTTTTATCACAGACCTTACCAGAGTTATTAGCGGGACGTTTAGTGGCAACGCCGCAAAATCATGAGGAGGCAACGTTCGCTTTTAATATTAAGCGAGAAAATGAGCGAATGGATTGGTCAAAACCGGCACGTGTATTATATAATCAAGTGCGTGGTTTACATCCATGGCCTGTTGCTTTTACGCAGTTAGACGATTTAACTGTTAAGGTATGGTGGGCTGAACCTGAGGAAGTAACATATGATGCAGCTCCGGGAACCATTGTGAAAGTTGCAAAAGATGGAGTTGTTGTTGCCTGTGGGGATCAACACGGATTAAAGTTAACGGATTTACAATTATCAGGTAAAAAGCGAATGGATGTTGCAAGCTTATTAAATGGTTCACATCCATTTGAAGTTGGGAAACAATTTAATTAAGTGCTAGAGGAGGCTTTTGTTATGGCAAAACAATACAATGGACAAACGGAATATTCAAAGGATACAAATCCAATTGCAACAATTGAAATGGAAAATGGAAGTCAAATTAAAATCGAATTATACCCAGAGGTTGCGCCGCAATCCGTACGTAACTTTATCTCATTAGCGAATAAAGGATTTTATAATGGGGTTATTTTTCATCGCGTGATTCGAGGATTTATGATTCAAGGAGGAGATCCTCAAGGATTAGGAATTGGTGGACCTGGATATAGTATTTATGGGGAATTTAATTCAAATGGATTTAATAACCCCGTGAAACATGAGCGCGGAGTGATTTCAATGGCTCGTACGAATGTACCTAACTCTGCCGGATCACAATTCTTTATCATGCATAAAGATTCACCACATTTAGATGGAAGCTATGCCGCTTTTGGGAAAGTCATTGAAGGAATTGATGTGGTTGATCAAATTGCAAGTGTCGAGTGTAATCATTTAGATCAGCCTGTGATCGGTCAAATGATGAAAACAGTGACAGTTGATACAAAAGGTGTAGACTACGAAGAACCAAACAAATTATAAAGATTACAAGTGGAGTTAAGTTGTCGGCTTAACTCCTTTTTTGTGATTTGATTTTGTCGCGTATTCCTAGTACAATAGGGGAGAAAAAGGAGGGGGTTAACGATGTTTAATCAGATTCATCATGTTGCAATTATTGCCTCAGATTATGAGCGTTCTAAACATTTTTATGTCAATATTTTAGGACTGGAGGTCATTCGGGAAAATTACAGGGCGGAACGTCAATCGTATAAATTAGACTTAAAGGTAGGAACGAGTGAAATAGAGTTGTTTTCGTTTCCAAATAGCCCCGAGCGTCCCTCTTATCCAGAGGCTTGTGGGTTAAGACATCTGTGCTTTCGTGTAGAAGATATTGAACAGGTTGTCTCTTATTTGAATGAGTCAGGGGTTCAAACACAAGAGATTAGAGTTGACGAGTACACACAAAAGCGATACGTGTTTTTCAATGATCCTGATGGATTACCGCTTGAGTTGTATGAAAGCTAAGTTAAAAGATAATAACGTTTAAAATAAAAGGGGTATATAAGTAGGCAACAAAAGGATAGTATGTTAAAATAAAGGGCGTAAAAGTCTAAATCAATAATGACAGGTTTTATCAAAGGAGAGTCGGCTAAATGGAGAGTTTAAAATTAACTGAAAACGTTTATTGGTTGGGGGTACAAGACCACGAGCTTGAAGTATTTGACGTTGTGATGGAAACGAAATATGGGACGTCTTATAATTCATATTTTGTTAAAGGGGAAGATAAGATTGCTTTATTCGATACGGTGAAAGCGCCTTATTTTGAGGAGTACCTTCAAAAAATTGAAAAATTAGTGCCCATTGATGAGATTGATTATATTGTTGTTCATCATACAGAACCTGATCATGCGGGATCCATTGAAAAATTGATTCAGTTAAATCCGAATATAACCGTTATTGCTTCAGCCGTAGCGATTCGTTATTTACGCAATATTGTTAATATTGATTTTAAGTCGCAGATCGTGAAAATGAATGATACGTTAGATTTAGGGGGGCGTACCCTTCAATTTATTTCTGCACCGAATTTACATTGGCCAGATACGATTTATAGCTATTTGATAGAAGATGAGATTTTATTTACATGTGATTCATTCGGAAGTCATTATGCCTTTGATGAGGTACTGATGTCAAAACTTCCAGCTGAAAAAAATGAAGATTACATGGATGCTTTATGGAATTATTATCATCCAATCTTTTCACCCTTTAAAACATACGTGCTAAAAGCGATTGCCACGTTATCGTCTTTAACGATTAAAATGATTTGTCCTGGTCATGGTCCGGTTCTTGATGCACGCATTGAAGAAATAATAGGGATTTATAAAGCGTGGTCAACAGAAGATTTTTCGGCGGATAAATTAGTTGTAATCCCATTTACATCGGCTTACGGCTATACGAAAACGATGGCACAGTCGGTTAAAGAGGGAATTTTAATGGTGAATCCTCATGTTTCCGTTCGTTTATATGACTTAGATATAAAATCTTTTAAAGAAGTTAAGGATCAATTATTTAAGGATCTTTATGAGGCAGACGCGATTGCGATTGGGGCAACGACCGTTAATAAAGATGCGGTTCCGATTATTTGGGATGTTTTAACTGGCATGAATCCCGTGACACATGGTGGGAAGTTTGGGGCTGCCTTTGGTTCGTATGGTTGGAGTGGAGAAGCCGTAGATAATGTTCACGCGCGTTTATCACAGTTAAAATTAAAGATGTTAGAACCTGTAAAATTATGCTTTAAGCCGGATGAGGAAAAGTTGGTGGATGCAGTCGCTCTAGGAAAGTCCATTGGACGTAGTCTTTTAGAGGGACGTTTAGTTTGTGATTTAGATTAAAGGAAAAGGGATTTCACGAGAGTGAAGTCCCTTTTTGCTAATCATTTTGAAGGAAACGTATGTTATAATTAAAAGACGAAAGAAAGGGTGAACTTTTTATGGATGTTTCAAATCAACGGATAAATTCCATTCACGAAAGTGAGGGGACGAATAGGGGATTAACGGTGTTTGGGCTAAAAGTGATGGCTCTTGTCACGATGTTCATCGATCATGTGGGGGCGATTATTATCCCTTGTATTCAAAGTCATGTAACCAGTCCACAACTTTTTGCTATGTTGGAAGGCTTGATGACCGTCATGCGCTTAATTGGTCGAATCTCATTTCCCATTTTTGCTTTCTTAATTGTAAATGGTTTTTATCACACACGGAACCGGAAAAAATATGTTTTAAGACTTGGGATTTTTGCCCTAATCTCAGAACCCTTTTTTGATTTAGCGAGTTCTTCTTCGTGGATGAACTTTAGTCATCAAAATGTCTTTTTTACATTATGTTTGGGATTGGTCACGATTTGGGGGTATGATTCTTTAATTAAACAGCAAAAATCCCCTGTTATTGGAGGCCTACTCGTTCTTTTTACAAGTATTGTCGCCTTTTGTTTAGGAACTGATTATGATGCATATGGAATTCTTATGATTTTTATCATGTATCTTTTTTTCTTTAACCGCCAAAAAATGTGTTTGATGGTTATCTTGCTCAATGGGTTAATATACGGGCCTTATTTATTTTCTTCCTTCATTGACCAAGCGTTTGTTGAGGCGTATTACGGGTTGACGTTGACGGGGGGATGGAAGGTTTATTTACAAATCATGCTGTATTTACAATCGATTGCTCAGTTATTTTGCGTCGTTGCATTATGGCCGATTTCTAAGTATCGAGGAGAGAAAGGATCAGACCGAATCAACAAGTATTTCTTCTATGCTTTTTATCCTGTCCATCTGTTTATTTTAGGGATGGTTAGTTGGATTATTGGCTAAGTATAGTAACTCATGAGTGATAATCATGAGTTATTTTTTTATTTTCTTACGAGAAGAGGCATGGATGGAACTGGAATCGGTGATACTATCCTTTAGATAGTAACTTATGAGTCAGTGAATCATGAGGAGAAAAAGTAAAAATTTACTTTTCACAAAAAATGGTGCATGTTATAATATATTGACTTTAAAAGGAAAGTAAGTGATGAGATGTTAGCAGGAAAATTTCATGAAATGAAAGTGGAGCGTCAGACGCCCCTTGGTTATACATTAGTTTTAGATGGTGAAGAATATTTTTTACATCAAGCAGAAGTGACTCGCCCTATTGAAGTTGGTGAACAGATCGATGTCTTTCTTTACTATGATGCGAAAAAACGTTTGACAGCTACGATGCACGAGCCGACGATTACGACAGAAGAGTTTGGTTGGGCAGAGGTTGTTGATGTTCGAAAAGATTTAGGTGTCTTTGTTGACATCGGGATTAATAAAAATATTTTAATTGCGCCGTCAGATTTACCTATTTTTGACTCATTATGGCCACAGATTGGAGACTATGTTTATTGTTATTTAAAAGAGTCTCAATCGAATTATTTATTTGCTATCTTGGCACGCCCGCAAGAGTTCGGTGGTGTTAAAGAGGAAGCACCGCAATCTTTACATGGTAAAAAGGTAAAAGCACGCGTCATCCGTACCGGAAAAATTGGGACAAATGTAATTACTGAAGAGGGATACATGGGATTCATTCATGAAAGTGAGCGCCGAGAAGAACCACGTCTTGGAGAAGTTGTTGAGGGGCGTGTGGTTCGCGTTAAGGAGAATGGTGAATTTAATATGTCTCTTATTCCTCAAAAAGAGTTTGCCATTGGTGAAGATGCAGAGATTATTTTAGATTATTTGATGGGGCGTCGTGGGGCGATGCCATTTTGTGATAAATCGGAACCTGACGATATCCGTCGCGTTTTTAAGATGAGTAAAGCATCGTTTAAGCGAGCCCTCGGTCATTTAATGAAAGCAGGAAAAGTTTATCAAGAAGATGGATGGACGTATTTAAAAGAGGATGAAACGAATTAATCCTACTAATTTATTTTTAAGTTATTAGAGGTGGGGTGTGAAATAATGAATATTTTAAAGAGTGAAACAGTTGCGGTTAAGGCCAAAAACTTAGCGATTATGTTTGTCGGAGTGTCTTTGTATGTGTTAGCGATGAATATGTTTATCACGCCGGCTAATTTATATACGGGTGGGGTAACAGGGATTGCCCAGTTAATTATTGCGTTTGTTTTCAAAACATTTGGAGTGAAGTTAAGTTTGGGGATGTTAATACTAGCCATTAATATTCCTCTTCTATACTTAGCTTGGCGCTCCATTGGGAAACGATTTGCCTTTTTGAGTATCGTGGCTGTTCTTTTGCAGTCGGTTATTCTAGAATTAGTGCCGATGGGACAATTTTCTGATGATATTTTATTAAATGCTGTTTTTGGTGGGGTTTTAATCGGTGTTGGAATGGGAATGATTTTAAAAATCGGAGCTTCTACTGGTGGAGTCGATATTGTGTCTCAATATATTTCGATGAAGTTCGATGGTTCATTTGGGAAGTATTCCTTTAGTATTAATGCGGTGATTATTTTATTAGCAGGCCTCACTCAAGGATGGGAAACGGCGCTTTATACGATTATTTCCATTTATATTACATCGGTCGTTGTGGATCGTATCCATACGGTTCATCAAAATTTAACCTTGTATATTGTCACGAATAAAGAGGATGAAATGGTTCAAGAAATTTATAAGCAACTTTATCGTGGGATTACTGTTCTTGAAGGCCGCGGAGCTTATACGAAAGACAATAAAAGTGTCTTAATGATTGTTTTATCAAGTTATGAATTATACGAGGCTTTAGCTGTGATTAAAATGGTCGATGAACACGCATTTACGAATGTGGTTCGTAGTGAAATGATTCAAGGTTATTTCGTGAGAAAAGAGATTAAATAGCCTAAGTATCGTCGGTTAGCAAGAATTAGGGGGGGGATTGGTGTTGGCTATTTTAGTGAAGTGTTTTGATGAAGAGCATGAGCTGGATTTAGAGGAAAAGGTGAATTTATTTTTAACAACCTTATCTGAGGATTCGTTCATTGATATTAAATATGCAATTTGTCATTTTAAAGACGGCGAGGAGCAAATTTATAGCTATTCAGCGATGGTTATTTATCGGAAAAAGGGGGCCTAAAAGAGGCGCCTTTTTTCTTTATCTTCGCGTTTAAAATAAAAGTTGAATTTGTTGTAAAATATTTGCCTTTTCCCGTTTCCTATCTCAATAAAACATGTTATAATTTCACAAGAATTAAATCAGATTCCGTAAAAACGACTATCCAGATTAAACGGAAGTGGAGGAGTTTAAGGATGAGCTTTGCACAGGACGAACGTTTTAAAAGAGAATGTAGAAGTTTAGGGATGATTTCAGTTGGGATTGTTTTATTCGCAATTGGGATTAACTGGTTTATTAACCCGTCAGGCTTATATGTAGGGGGTGTGACCGGGATTTCACAGCTAATTAGTCGCGTTCTCTATAGTTCATGGGGAATTAAGATTAACCTCGGATTATTGATTTGGTCGATTAATATTCCTTTATTACTTATTTCATATAAGTTCATTGGTAAACGGTTCACGTACCATACGCTTTATACGGTTACTCTCATGACAATTAGTTTAAATGTCATCCCTGAGATTTCGTTTTCCGATGATGTTTTATTAAATATTGTGGTCGGAGGAATGATTTACGCTTTAGGAAGTGGAACGATTTTGAAGTATGGGGGATCGACGGGTGGACTTGATATTGTGTCTCAAATCTTATCAATGAAGACGCACGGATCATTTGGTCAATACTCATTTGCTGTCAATTGTGTTATTATTACAATAGCCGGTTTCTTTGATGGATGGGAGATTGCCTTATATACCATTTTATTAATGTTTGTGCAAATGCAAATTGTTGACCGTATTCATACACCGCATCAAAGTTATACGGTATTTATTGTAACGAATAAACAAGATGAAGTGATTGAAAAATTACAGACTCGTTTGGGACGTGGAATTACAATCATTAATGCAGAAGGAGCTTATACGCATCAAAATCGAAGCCTATTAATGATGGTTGTTTCGAGTTACGAGTTATATATCGCTTTAAGGCTATTAGCTGAGGTTGATCCGCACGCCTTTACGAACGTGCTTCAAAGTACACAAATTCAAGGAAAATTTGATCGTAAGATTGTAGATAAAGCTTAGATAAAGGAGGAGAAACTTCTACTTCATGTGGGAGTATTCTCCTTTTTTGTTTATAGGCGTTAAAATAGCGGTGAATTTAGGCAAGAATTGTGTGAAATGAAAGATGAAAGTAGGTAGATTATGCTATAATATAAAATGACATCATTCTATAAACATCAAGAAAGCAGGAGAACGGAGTGGTAGCATGGCAAATGCTCGTGAGTTAGCTTTGCAGACATTAACAGAAATTTTGGTTAATCAGGCCTATAGTAATCATGCCTTAAATGACAAAATTGAAAAAAATGATTTAACAGTTCAAGATAAAAATTTTATGGCAGAGTTAGTTTATGGGACTTTACAAAATGAACGGTTATTAAACTTTTATGTGACACCGTATTTTAAAGGAAAAGTTAAAGCTTGGGTTCGCATTTTAATTCAAATGACGGTTTATCAATTATTATTTCTAGACGGGATTCCAGAGCATGCGGCGGTTTCTGAAGCTGTAGCAATTGCTAAAAAACGTGGTGGACAATATCATGGTAAATTAGTGAACGCTATTTTGCGGGAGATGACACGATCTTCTTTTACCAGTCTTGAGACGATTGAAGATGAGATGGAGCGTCTAGCGATTGAAACGTCACATCCTCTTTGGTTAATTAAATTGTGGAGTAAACAATTCGGGAAAGAAAAAACGCAACAAATGGCGCGTGCAAATAATGAGCGTGTTAAAATGGCGATTCGTGTGAACGCTGTTCGTGGGACACGTGAAGAATTAAAGCAAAAGCTATTGGCGGAGAGTGTCGAATGCCAGGACGGTTATTTAAGCGAAGATGCTTTAATTGTCATGAAGGGAAATCCGATTAAAACGCAAGCTTTTAAACAAGGATGGTTCTATGTGCAAGATGAGGCGTCTATGTTAGTCGCGCGTGCATTAAAGCCTAAACATCATGCGAAAGTGCTAGATGCGTGTTCGGCTCCGGGTGGAAAGACAACACACCTTGCCGAAATGATGCGTCAGACAGGGAAAGTTTACGCGCATGATATCTATGACCACAAAATTAAATTGATTGAAGACAATGTTAAACGTCTAGGATTGACGAATGTAGTCACTTCCCTTCAAGATGCAACGATGCTTAATGAACGTTATGAAAACGAGAGTTTTGATGCTGTTTTAGTGGATGCACCTTGTTCTGGATTAGGGATTTTAAGACGCCATCCAGAAATTAAGTTGACAAAAAAACCATCGGATTTAGATGAGATTATGGAAATTCAAGAAAAAAT
>DKYS01000088.1:16649-17985 GCA_002493395.1 Turicibacter sp. UBA7094
TACCCTGAATTCGAATTAGATCAAACATTAGTTTCAAGATTACCTGAAGTATTAGCCTCTCAAACAAGAAATGGAATGGTTCAGTTATTTCCAGGGGATTACCAAACCGATGGATTTTTTATTGCTTGTCTGAGACGAAAGGCGTAATAGATTAAAAGAGCAATCGATGAAAAAATTCCTTTTGGTGAATAATAATCGGGAGGTTATTAGAAGTAGGACACCAAAGAATGATTGAATGAATTTAGTAGAAATGGTGGTGTTAGTATGGAGTTTAAATCCATTTTTAGTCTAAATATTGAAGACTGGCAAACATGGCTTGTTAATCATAAACAACCGAAATTCCGTGCGAAACAAATTTTTGATTGGTTATATAAAAAACGTATCCAATCCATCGATGAAATGAATAATCTGCCGAAGGATTTAAGAAAATTGCTTAGCGAGGCCTTTGATTTTACGACATTATCGGAACGTAAAAAGCAAGTGGCTAGCGATGGAACAACAAAATTTTTATTTGAGTTATCGGATGGAAACTTAATTGAGACGGTTTTAATGCGCCATCATTACGGTTATTCAGTTTGTGTCACGACGCAAGTTGGGTGTCGAATTGGGTGCAAGTTTTGTGCCTCAACATTAAGCGGATTAAAAAGAAATTTAGAGGCGGGAGAAATTGTTGCACAGGTTTTACGTGTTCAGCAATACCTGGATCAAACAGAAGGACGGGTTAGTCATATTGTTGTGATGGGAATTGGTGAACCCTTTGAAAACTATGCCAACTTGACTCGCTTTATTGAAATTATCAACGCCGAGCAGGGATTAAATATTGGGGCTCGTCATATTACAGTATCGACAAGTGGAATTGTGCCTAAAATTTATGATTTTGCTAAACATCATCCGCAAGTTTCATTTGCGATTTCACTTCATGCACCAACAGATGAGATGCGTTCTCAATTAATGCCGATTAATCGTGCATACCCGTTAGAAAAATTAATGGAAGCTGCAAAATTTTATGTCAGTGAGACGAACCGTCGGATTACATTTGAGTACGGATTGATTAAAAATGTGAACGATACGGTTGAATGTGCTCAAAAATTAGCTGATTTATTAAAAGGAATGAATTGCCATGTCAATTTGATTCCAGTTAATTATGTACCGGAACGTGGGTTTGACCGTACGCCGGTTGAACATATTGAACAATTTGAAAAGACATTGAAAAAGCGAGGAATTAATGCAACAGTCCGCCGTGAATTAGGAAGTGATATTGATGCGGCGTGTGGCCAATTAAGAGCTAAAGAGGGGGCTTTGTAAAATGTTTGACCAGGTGTGTTATAAGACGGAT
>DKYS01000125.1:0-15842 GCA_002493395.1 Turicibacter sp. UBA7094
AATGGTATGCTAAGATTATATTATGATAGAGAGAAAAGGTCACATGGTTAGGGGGGGAAAAATTTGAAACAGTCTAAATCAGATAAAGAAGGAAAACATAAAGAGAACCATGAAACTGATTATATCTCCTTAGGTATAGCCTATGGAACTTCAATCGGTTTGATGATAGGTACATTTCTGTCCATCTATTTCGGGATAATGTGGATAATATACGGTAATATAGTAGGAATGCTATTGGGGATGGCGATTGGATACTATAAAACTTGGACATCTAGATAAATTTTTTACAAGCGAACACTTTTAACTTAACAATAGAATACCTTTATAATAAAAAAAGATATCCGTAGTTGATGGATACCATCTCTAATGTAGAATATACATCTGTTTATAGATCGGATTTTGTTTTCGTAAGACCTAGCTGAAGGTATCTTAAAACTAGACTCTCTTTAAAAACAGCTAAAAACCACTGCCAATCGGTAGTGGTTTTTAGTAACTTCAATTCATTAAAAGAATACACGTCCATTAAACCTGTTAACGAGTCTGTTCATCTTTGCTTTTTGATTTAAGGTGATCTTTATAAACCGCCGCTTGTGTCAATGTACTTCCTCGTTTTAAATTTAATTCACTAAGACAATGTAACTGAGCAGGTGCTAATTTCATAACACGCGCCTCCTTTAATATTAAGTTACATTCTTAATATTCCAAACTATATAACTCTTTATACATCATTTATTTAATATATTTAATATTGTGACTAATCGATCAACCATTGCCAAATCAACGATTTGAAAACTAGCAAGTGCTCGAATGGGCATTTCTTTAATCATTCCAATATCAAATTGTTGGTCTTCTCTAAGTGTCTCTATTAACTCTGTGATCATTTTACTCAATTTCGGATTTTTAATGAGTTCATTAAATGTCGTATTAGCTGTGATTGAAGTATTTAACTTCAAGGTATTCTTAACCCTGACTGTCTCCTTCAAGACAATCTCTCTCGATGATTTACCTATAAGTATCCCGTAATCGCCCGTCTCAACATACCAATCATGAATTTTAGGATGGTAATAAGCAAAATCGCGTTTAGCAAGAGTAAAGGAAGCGGTCCGCGTTTCTCCCGGGTTTAGTGCTACTTTCTTAAACTGACGTAACTCTTTTACTGGGCGAATTGCCCCTTCAGTCGGGTTTTCAACGTACAACTGAACAATCTCTTTACCAAATACCTTCCCCGTATTCGTAACATCTACGTGAACGACTAACGACTCATTATCCTTTATTTCTAATTGACTTATCCTTAATTGGTCATATTTAAACGTTGTATAACTACAGCCATGGCCGAATGGAAATAAAACATCCATATTCTTTGCATCATAATACCGATACCCGACAAAAAATCGCTCATTGTAATAGACGTGATGATCCACCACTTTTGAGGATAAGTAAGCCGGATGGTCCTCTAACCGAAGAGGAAAAGTTTCCGCAAGTTTACCGGATGGATTAACCAATCCGAATAATAAATCTACCGTTGCCTCCCCAACAGCCTCACCCGATAGATACATCTCTAAAATCGCATTCACCTCATTCACCCATGGCATTTCAATAGGAGCCCCATTATGCAAAACGACAACTGTATTCTTTTGAACCTTAGTGACTTCCTGAATCAGCCTATTTTGAACATCTGGTAACCTCATATGAGGACGATCATAAAACTCCGTTTCAAACGATTCGGGCAATCCAGCAAAGATAACCGCTACCTCGCATGATTTCGCTAATTCAATCGCCTGATGTAACAACCGTTCATTGAGCGAGCTGTCCTCAGGTAAGAAGCCTTCGGCAAACGAAACCTCCGTTATTTCCTTCACCGCCTCTAACGCAGAACTCACCCGATAAGGTTGAATATGCGAACTTCCCCCTCCTTGATATCGCGGAGCCTTGGCAAACTCACCGATAAAAGCAATTTTACTTCCCGAAGATTTTAGGGGTAAAGCTCCTTCATTTTTTAATAAGACAGCACTCTCTACCGCAATCTCTTTGGCTAATTGGTGATGATGATTTTTATTAAATGGAGGGTGTTTTTTATTCTTTTTAGAGAGAAGAACTTTTTCTAAAATACGTTTTACACTCCGATTTAAAACTTCTTCTTCAATTTCGTTATTTTTAATAGCCTTTAATAATACGTCATCATTCATTCCATGATTACCTGGCATCTGTAAATCCATTCCTGCCTTTAAAGCTGGCACTCGTTGGTTAACCGCCCCCCAATCACTCACAACGAATCCATCGAATCCCCATTCATCTCTTAAAATATCTGTTAGAAATGTTTTAGATTCCCCAACATACTCTCCATTGAGACGATTATAAGAAGACATCACACTCCACGGCTTTGCCCGTTTAATCGCCTTTTCAAATCCAGCTAAATAAATTTCACGTAATGTTCGTTCATCAACTTCTGAACTGGCGGTCATTCGGTAACTTTCTTGGTTATTACACGCAAAGTGTTTAAGACACGTCCCTACGTGTTGTTCCTGCACACCTAAAATATAAGTGGTTGCTAATTCGCCCGTTAAGTGAGGATCTTCTGAAAAATATTCAAAGTTTCGTCCGCCTAATGGGGAACGTTTAATATTAATGGCAGGTCCAAGTAAGAGACCGATATTTTCTGAAAGGCACTCCTTTCCGAGGGCCTGTCCCAATCGCTTTAATAGTTGATAATCAAATGAACACGCTGTTGTCGCCGCACTCGGAAAACAAATGGCTTCTTCACTTTTGTTCATCTCTAAAAAGTTTGTATCTCCCGCCTGCTTTCTTAATCCATGAGGGCCATCACACATCATCATACTCGGGATATTGGCATGAAGAATTGATTTGGTATGCCAAAAATCTTCTCCCGAACAAAGTGCTACCTTTTCCTCTAATGATAACTGGCTAACTAGGACATCTATCGATTCCATTCTCTCCCTCCTCTCTTTTTAAACAGTATATTCCATTCAATCAAAAGTTATTTATACCAATAAAATAAAGTTTTCTTACACTTTTTAGTTCGTAATAATGATATACTAAAATTAACAGTTTATTGGAGGGGATCTTAATGCATACAACAGATATGCCGTCACATGATTATCAGGAGGAGCAAAACGAATCAAAGAAAAAAAACATTCGCACATTTTTTACTTCAATCATTCATTTAGTGGGAACTGCAATTAAAAATCGACTAGACGCTTTAAGAAAAGATAATCGATCACTACTGACTGGACTCTTTATCGTCAGCGCCGCTTCTTGCCTTTTCACTGGAGTGATTGCCTATTATACGATGAATCAACCTAAACAACCATCTAATGAAGAGATTATCGCAAATTTCTTTAATGAAAATCCTTATTATTTTGATTCTCAAAATCCTGGGGATACTCCAAATGATATTCAAGAATTTTTAGAAGAATGGTTTTTCGATTTTACGAATCCTTCGCACTCTTCTGAAGAGCCATTTCAAGAATTTTAATTAATCATTTGCCGATATAAAAATAAACAGTGGTTTGGTGGTTTACCTTTATCATCTAAGCACACTTCATGTGCTTTCTTAAATAAGCTTAAGGTAGTTTTCACCGTCACAGTTGTAGATCGTCCTATCAATTAAAAAATATAGGTATTTCTCTATAAAAAGGATAAATAGGATAAGAATGTAAAAGATATTTCGCTAAGCATATAGACTCTTTGAAAAAGTCATGACATAATTTTAACGATATATCATGAAGGAGTGAAGTTATGAAACGAGTTCAAATTAAAGATACAACGTTATCCTTATGCCCTATTGGTTTTGGAACAGCAAATGCCGGAATCGCTTGGGACAATGAGGAAGCCTTTAAGATGCTTGATTTATATGTAAGCTTGGGTGGGAACGTCATTGACACTGCTCGTATTTACAGTGATTGGGTTGATGGAGAAATTGGTCGTTCAGAACGCGTTATTGGTGACTGGATTAAACACCGAGGTCACCACGAGGATTTAGTTATCATTTCAAAGGGTGGTCATCCCCCACTAAATGAAATGGATAAAAGCAGACTTAGTAAAGAAGAAATGACCTACGACTTAAATAAAAGTTTAGAAGCTCTTGGTATTGAATGTCTTGATATTTATTTTTACCATCGCGATGATTTAAATCGTCCTGTTTCTGAATTAATCGAAACAATGCAAGATTTTGTTCGTGCTGGAAAAATAAAATATTACGGGTGCTCTAACTGGACGACAGCCCGCATGAAAGAGGCCATGGAGTATTGCAAAGAAAAAGGATATCGTGGATTTGTTGCTAGTCAGGTCCTTTATAATATTGCCTCTAAAGAGATGGCACCTTATCCAGATGAAACGATGGTAACAATGGATGAGGAAATGTTAGCCTTCCATGAAGAATCAACCGTTTTAGCAATGCCTTATTTTAGTTTATGTAGCGGGTTCTTTACGAAACTCAAAAATGGGGGCGATGTAAGCACAAGTCCTTACTATACCGAAAAAAATCTAGAGCTTGCTAGCCATTTAAATCATTTAGCCGCTAAGTATGAAGCGACTTTATCACAAATCGTTATGGGGTATTTAACAACGCACAAACTCCCAATGTGCGCATTGGCCGGAGCAAGCCGTCCCGAACAATTAATCGATTTTATGAAAACACTCGATTTAACAATCAACGCAAAAGAATACGACTATTAAATCTTTGTAAGCTTGGCATGAGACAACTTTGCTTCATGCCCTTTTATTTATCCACAGCTTCTAAAATTAGAATTATATCCCCGTATTTCTGTTCTACTTTTATTAATTAGATGGGAGAGAGAAGAAAAAGATGCAAAATCTTAAGCAAAACATCACTTATTTTTTAGGGATTCATCAATTCATTTCGTGTTTAGGCCTTTTATTAGCAGGGGCCTTCTTCTTTAAATCGGATGCTAACATAGCACTGGTGCTATTATTACTCATCATCAATCTATGGTCTATTGGTTATGACTTTTATACGGATAAACGTAAAAGAAGACTAATGAATACTTGTTATAAATTAAGCTCAATCACCAATAAATGGGGCATCTATCTTTATTTATTTACAATATTGCTAGGTTCAGCCACGATTAAAATCCTAGTCCCTATCTTGTTCATATACTAGTACTGACTATTAATCAAAAAAGACGATACTACCGAATAAATAGTATCGTCTTTTTTAGAAGTATCATTAATAACCTTTTTTCAAAAGCTTGGGGTCAGAATTTAATGGATTTCTGTTCTTAAGGGTCAAATTCATCCATTATTTCACTCTACCTTTTCCTTATCCTTTATATTGATAATTCCCTCCAATAATCATATTTTTGATGGACTAAATGAATCTTTTACCTTTCATAAATGTTATATAATTTAGTATGAATTTAACGCTTTGGGAAAAAATAATAAACGGCTATCTATAGTCTTATATGCTAAGTAATTCTAACTTTTAGCCTTCTTTCTACTTCCTAAACCATAAAAAGCCACGAGGGATATCCCTTCGTGGCTTTCTTAGTTTATAGGTAAATCACCATTAATATTGAAACAATCATGTTGAAAATAAGAACGAGATGATCCATTAAATACCCAATGATAAAATAACTCGTCTTCTCTTTTCCTACAATAATTTGTTCTAATGAAAAATCACCGATTAAATGGAACATGGATAATAAAAAGCAGGCAACGGTCACGATAGATTGTTGATAAATAAAAGCACCAATAACAGGATGAAAAACTAACGCCATTCCCATTAATCGAACAATCCGATTAATTAGCGCACTAACATCTACGACAATCCCCGCTTCCTGATACGTCTCTGTCGCTACCTGTACAATATCTGTATTCAATTCTGTAATCGCGGCTTTTACTCCTTTCACATATCCACTATATGAAATTAAGCGTTCACGTCTGATAATCGATCGAATACTCCTAATCATTAAAAAAATAAAACTACATAAGATGGCTGCCTTTACAATAAACATAGTCTTCCTACTTTCTCCCCAAACGGTCAAATTCCGACATTACCCCTCTATCATAAAAAAATAACGAAAGATAATCAAGTCTAACAAGCGAGATTCCTAATATTTTCGCTCTCCTTCTTTATATCTTATGATGAAGATTTGAAATCATTAAAAAAATTAATAGAAAAACGATGGTTTAATAACCATCGCCCTTCAATTGATTAAAACTTCGAATCCCCCGAACCATCACTACTTCTTCATCCTTTAATTAATTAGATGTAAGACAGCTAGGGTTCCTTGTAAAGGGATATCTTCATTTAATTATCTAAATTTATCTCGCCTTGATATTCCATAAATTTATATAACAAATAGGCAGGCAATCCATATTTAAATCCTGCTTTAAATAGAGCGCCTGATAGTTTTAACACAAGAACTAAAAATATAATTAAACACGTTAATGTTAACATGGTAACTTCCCCCCTATCAATGTATTTTATGTCCATTAATAGAATGAGTTATTTATTTTTGATACCTTTTTAAAAACTGTTCATTCCACTTACTATGTTGTTTAATATATGGATAAATATCTTTTCCTTTTAAGTGGGCAATTAACATTGGAGTGAGCGTCACTAATGTATCCCGATACCCCATTTGGATTTTTTCTGTAATGGATGCTTGATTAAAATTTAATGTTCCCGATCCATTAATTAACTCTAACGAATTAGATGGATAAATCTCAATTAAATTCTTTTGTGGATAAAGACGTCGATCGACTTTATCTGTATACGTTAGATGGACAACAATCGCTAAATCCAACTGATGATTTTTTAATGGGGTGATTGGAACGTTATCCGCATTGGCACGGCTATACCGAGGATTATTAATTCCACCATCAGCATATTGTTTTCCTTTAAATGTAATCGATGGGAAAATATAAGGAACTGCACATGACCCAAGGGTAATATCAATCACATCTTCCTCATTATAGTCATTTAATTTAAAATATTCTGGATAACCATCGGTCACATTATACGCACAACAATAAACATCTATATCTGTTTGATTCAATGTTCCGACATTAACAAACTCTTTAATATAATCACGTATTCCCTTTTGTGAAATTAAACCTAATTCACTTAAATCCCCTAGGGACTCCTTAGCCGAATCTAAAGAATGATTCGTCAATCGTTTAATCATATCTCCAAGATTGCTCAGCTTCATCGAATCTGATTTGGTTACGATTTTAGAATAGGAAAGCGACCGCCAACTCCGTTCAATCAATTCCTTGTCTTTCATGCATAAACAAAGGGCATTCAACGTTCCAATCGAAACGCCAGAAACGACTTCAATATTATTAATTAAGTCTACATCCCATAAGGCACGGATGACTCCCGCTTGATAAGCACCCTTTGCTCCCCCTCCTGCTAAGACTAATCCTACTTTTAAATTGAAAAGTTTACGTCCACGAAATATCATCCTAACACCTCAAATCCAATTATAATATGATGAAAAAAGTCTAACTAGATGCTAGACTCTTCTTTCCTTTATAATAAACATACTTAATATATCCACAAATCAAAAATAAGGTTACGATAATAACGATACTAATAATCATAAACAATTGTTCTGGCAATGCCAAAATAACAGGATCGGTCCGATAATCAAACATCCAATAATTATTATTAAAAAATAGTTTATGAAATACGGTAAATGTCCCTGAAAAGTTAACTGTAATCAAACAAATTAAAATTCCAAAAATTAAAAAGGTTAAATTCGCACCTCGATTAAAGGTAGATAAAATACATTTATCTTGATGATGATGCCGTGTCACAAGAAAGATCCCAAACGCTAAAATGAACAGAAGAATAATCACATATAAAATAAGAAAAATATGTTTAACTTCGGCAAAGTGTATGATTCCCGCCTCACTCATTGAAAAATCCGGTAACTCTAAAGCTCCACGAGATGGACGCTGTAAATAAGAAATCATACTTTTATAGTTCATCATCAATTTTTCCTCTGATAATCCAGTAGTTGCTGTTAATTGGTATCTATTAATGACATAGCGATAAATTGGAGTACAATTTAGCACAATTAATACCACCGTTGAAACGAGCGCTAAAAAGAACCAAATGGCGCCTACTCCTTCCACAACGACTTCTTTAATTGACTTACGCTTTAACATCTTTAACTCTCCCTTTAAACAATATTAATTCCAAATAATTACCTTTTCCTTAGTCTGTGTTAATTATCTTACCACTATTTACTATTTTAGTCTATACACTGATTTTAACTCATCACCCCCTCTATCTTCTCGTTTGATATCACATTTTATGTATTCTCATTTAAAATTATTCCATTTTTTAATCAAAATAAACCTCTTTTCAATTAAGAGTCCTATTCTATCTAGAATAAAGCGCAGGTATAAAGATGAATGTCAATTTATGATGATAAGTATTCTTCTTGAAAAACTTCTAAATCAGTTGAAATGTGATAGAATAGTACTATTACTAAATTTTTTTAAGGGAGTGGTGAAGTTTGGATTTCAATCAAGTAGAAGAAAAAACGGATATGGATATCTGTAAAAAGCGTGCACATGCGATTAGTCAAGAAATCGAAAGTTATATTGGGCATGGTCCTCTTGAAGTCATGGAATTCGGATGTAAAACAGGTCTCATCTCCTTAAACCTAAAACATAAAATCTCATCGGGATTAATGATTGATAGCTCAAAAGAGAATATTGACAAGCTAAATCAAACATTAAAAAACCAGCATATTAATCATCTTAAAACATTTACAGGGGATATTCTAACATCTGATTTAGATCAAACATTTGACGTGATTTATGCCTCTATGGCCATGAGTCCAATTAAAGACGTCCAATCAATTATCAATAAATTATCAAGTTACTTAAAAAACCACGGAAAACTAATTATTGTCGATTTACTTCCGGATAACGGTAATTTCTATTCTGAAGAATCAAATTTTGAAGGACATCATGGGTTTAAGATTAATGAAATGACGACTTACCTCACAAATGCGGGATTAAAAGATGTCCTTGGACGAAAATTTTATTCAGGATATAAATCATTATCTGACAAAAATCATCCCTATAGTCTATTCAGTGTCGTAGGGATTAAATAATTGAAACATGATAAAAAAGATGACTTGAAAGGTCATCTTTTTTATTTCCCATTTGTTTGTTGACATTTCTTAATAAACTTTAAAATGGCTGTCTCTAATTGTGTCCCTTCATCGTGGCGATAATAAAAGTGCCCCGATTCACACAATTCTAAAAGTTCATAATTATGTCCTTGAAGTTTCTCTTTTAAGATTTTGGTTGTTTTATTGCGGACAAATTCATCACATTGGCAATGAATAAACAAAAGGGGCTGTTTTATCGTAGGTAATTCTCTTTTTGTCTCATACATCAAATAAAACAAATCAAGATATCGTGGAATCCAATGCAAATAATCATTCCATGATCCTTTTGAAATGCTCCACGCTCGATAACTTGCTAAAACATAATCATCATCCTTACTGTATCGCCCTGTCAAAACTTTTAACGAACAAATTAGCCCTTTTAAATTCATTTTTACTGCTAAGGGCGTTGCCAAACAAACGACTCCGATAATCGAATCATGCTTTTTGCAGGCAAGAAGTGAAAGCAACGCTCCCATCGAATGCCCGACTAAGATAATTTGTGGATACCTTTTAGAAATATCCTCAATTTGTCGATCAACATAATGAACCCACTGACGTCGGTGGCTCTTTCCAAATTGTTTCGCACTACCGCCATGTCCAGGCAACAAAATTCCAAATGAAGAAACTCCAATATCTAAAATCTTCTCAGCTAATCCGTGAAATTGATACGGGCCCTCTAAAATCCCATGTATAAAAATAACAGCTGTTTTGGCCCCTGACAGCTCACATGAAAATGGTTGATGCGCAACATCCTTTTTCAAATTCATAATATCATTCCCTATCTTATAGTACTCTTATTCTTACAATATTTCTCAATTTTTATTCGATAGACGAAAAAATAATTGGTTCTTTTAAAAGAATAAGTATCCTCTGTTTAGGAAAAACTATTGATAAACAAGCAGCCACACAATACGGTAAGAATACTAATTTTTTATTAAATTCAAACACTAGTGACAACGAGGAATCTTCTATGAAAAAACAATTAATTTCTTTTATGTTCATATTCTGTTTTATTTATCTTATTCTTTTTAAGTTTTTTCCTCTTCCTATTCACGCAGGTGAAGAAAAAACGATTATTTTAAATGGCAATACGGTGGATTGTCCTTATCAATTGGCTCACCAGAAAGGAGAATTACTGATTCCCATTGAGTGGTTTGCTAAAAATATAAATGGGACTGACTTTTCTTATAGCCCAGAAACAAAAACGATTTCTATCACTGTGGATAATTATCTCAAACAACAAGAGTATCTCTCCTATCTGAATGGCTTAGCGAATGCCTCTTTAGATTACCCCCTTGCTAGTCGATTGCAAGGATTCACTCTTTCGCCTTACCCATTTTATAACGATGACCCAGCCGTTTTGAATCAATCACCGATTTACCTTGAAATCAACTCCGGTACGTTTTCTATCACGTTTACAATTTATGATTATCAACTGGGAACCGAACAACTCTATATCGGAGCTAACTGGTTAAATACGTTATTCCTCGCAACAATTAAGGAAACCAAGAATGACGTTCAAATTACCTTTCCAACAACTGAAATGTTAGATGAAAAGATTAACCACTTTCAACATGTACTCGCACCCCTAACAAAAGAAGAGGCACTCGCCCTTTGGATTCATGGTCTACAATACCGCAACGGAGGTCTCCAATATACGGCACTCTCCCCGGCATTAAAGAAAAAGGCGTTAACTTATATTCAAACAAATGGATTTGTGACAGGAGGATCGTCCCCATCACTTGAAACAGCCCATATCGTCTCTACCACAAATCCTTCGCCAGACGAAGTTATCTACACGGTAGAATTTGAGGAACGACTCATTTCCGATGAATATGCATCTACCCCTTTAACACAAACCATTACAATAAAAAAAGAAATCGTTGATTCAAAAGAATTTTGGTTCATTCAAAATATTGAAGGGCGCTTGGATTACTATACGATTCTCAATTAATGAAAAGGGATTGCCAGCTGGTAATCCCTTTACTCGTTAAAAAAACGTTCATATAAATTAATCGCATCTGAAATATTGGTTTGTTCTGTTTGTGGTCCTCCCGGTGCCCCCGCTGTTACCAAAATGTATTCATTTTCACCATCTGATGCTAAACTAGCCAAACAAAGACCTGCCTCTTCCGTATACCCCGTCTTTCCCCCTAAAAATTGACCGCCTTTAAAAATAGACGTACTTAATTTAGAAAACATTCTGCTCATCATGAATAAACCTGATGGATGATTGGTTGTAGATGGCATCTCATATTGAATAGTGGTGAAAATTTGCTTAAATAACTGATTAGATAGGGCAGCATTTAATAAAATCGTCATATCCCTCGCTGTTGTATAATGCCCTTTTTCATGGAGTCCTGTAACATTTTCAAAATGAGTCTGATTCATTCCAAGTTCGCGTGCTTTCTTATTCATCAACACAACGAATTTATCCACAGAACCACAAATATTTTGTGCCAGACTTTCGGCAGCTTCTGCCCCAGATGACAGCATAGTTCCGTATAGTAAATCAATCGCGCGAACAGTCTCCCCCGGTAAAAAGCCCGCAAGAGCCGCCCCTGATTCATATAAGTCAGTAAAATCTGAAATAACAGTCATCTCTTCCTCATCTAATTTCTCAATGGCCACTAACACGGTCATTATCTTAGTTAAAGAGGCCGGATACATCTTTTGATTCGCTTTTCGTTGGTATAAGACACGTCCAGTTTCACGATTGACGAGCAACGCATACTGACTCTGAATATTCCATGAAGAATCATCCACGGGTTGATAGTCATTAAGATCAAAAACAGGTTGTTGATTTGAGTGTCGTTGGAAAGGTAAACCCTCTTTTATCGATTGTGGATAAAACATTTCCCGGCCCACGCAGAATGCAAATACAATCAGTATGATTAAAAGAATCTTTCTTAAAATAAACTTCATTCGTTTCACCCCTTCACTCCCTTTATAAATGATGAATTTGAAAACAGAGATACGGGTTCCCTTCCATTGAATCAACCCATTCTGTTATCTCCTCATTTTCTACTCCGGTCCAAACCTTATTTCCGGATACCTTTATTTAACCATCATTGATGAGAAAGTTTTTTAACGGCGTCTTTCAAAAACCTTACGAATTTCTTACGATAGCATCTACCTTTAGTGATTAACAAATCAAGAAGCGTGAAAGAATATCACAACTTGCGATAATCTTTTTCAACACGAATGACTAATAACAGGCATAAAAAAAGACACCAACTCATGTCGTGCCCCTTTCATCAATCAACTAGTATAAACATCTATCTTTCGCCTATGTTAAGATGAGCTTAATCACCTCTTTAACATCCCTTAACCACACATAACCCTGATCAAAAACATTAAAGGCTCATTAATATTTTTCACTCCTTTGACTACTTTATCTAATATACGCTTTCCTCCGTCGTCTCACTTAATAACTTTCACTTAACTTCTTCTGAGTAATACCTCTAATCCCCTTAAACTCCCAATCTTTAAGGATTAAATAATGTCCCAATATTCTATATTCAACATGAAGATACGACAACAGATAAGATAGATTAAAAAATAAATCACCAAAAATAACTTTTTCATTATCTTTAAAAGCTTTTTTCCCCACAAGATTATCATCACCAAGATGAGGAAGTAATTTAAATGAACCTACTACAACAATAATGAATAACATTAAAACTATTAAAATCTCCCTAACTTTTTTTACTTATCCCTCTTAAAATTCTTCGAACAAAATAATATATAAAATAAAATAATAGAAATAATAATGATATCGACTAAACTTCTCTTCACTCTCATTTCCTCAAAACAAAATTCATAAAATTCCATCCTTTGTATAGGAATCGCATAAAGAAAGCATATAAAAAGAACGACTAAAATAAAGTAATCTTTATCTGTTTTTATTTTACTTATCTTTATGAAGAAAAAATTATCATCTTTCTTTTGTTTCATTCCCTTCCTCCTATTTTTTGGTATTTTAGAATCCGCTTAACGCTTTATTTTTTCACAATGTGTAAAATAACCTCTTTTATTTAATTTTAAAACATATTTTTTATTTAATGTCCCAGGCTCGTTGATTCAGTTTGACATGGTAGTTTAGATTTAGTTTTGTTGAAAAAGATTTAATTGCCTGAAAGACTTTCTTAGAGAAATAGAATTTTTCAAAAGATTCTTTATTAAAGTCTGGTTGTGTGATGAAATGGACATAGAGTGCCCCATTAATAATGGATACATCGATACTATCGATGTATTGGATTTCATTTAATCCATCAATCTGATAACCTGCTGGAGCAAGACGTTGGTTTGTAATATCAAGTTTATCTGCAAGAATGAGAACAAGTGTCATGATATTATTACATTCAAAACCATTACTATGTTCTTTAATCGCATCAAGAATAAGTTTTTCATGTCTTAAATTTAAACGGTGATGCTTAAAATAATTTTTAGCATATTCGTAACTCCGTTGAGCGTGATCTGCTTTCCCGTCTAGACTACCAATGTCATGTAAGAGAGCCGCTACTTTAACTTCTTCAATGAAAAATTCATCTTGATTTAAATGACGAAGTAATTGTTCCGTTAAATTCGCTACATTTTTAACATGTGTAAGATTATGATATGCCCAACCTCCGGTCTCTACTTCCATTTTTTCTATTTCATGATAAATCGCTACAATTTCTGAATCATTTAAAATTTGCTCTACCATTTTAAGTCCCCTTTATCAATAAAATTTTTTCTTCATCCCATCATGAACCATTATTTTAATGTCCTCGGTGCTACTTTCAATAAAGTCATCAAAATCTGAAAGATTTACTTTATCTTTTAATTTAGAATTAACCTCATATTTAATCACATTTTCATGATGATTTACGTTGCGCACCGTTTCAACGGCCCACACAAGTTCTTCTTCAGCAAATACCATAAATAGAATTAAAATCATTAACCTTTTCTTCATTTAGTTCCCTTTTAATATCCTAATATTGCCACACCCTATCTATGCATTCTATCATTATTTACATATAAGGGGTAAAAAATTTTTTTATTAAATCTCTTCCTTATTAAATGGTTTTTATCAATAAAAAACAAAAAATCGACTAACTATCTTGTAGAAAAATGTATATTTTTGATTGATGAAATGCATAAACCATGTTATAAATAAATGGCAATGAGTGAGGACAATTGTCAATTTATAACTAAAGGAGTTTTACAACATGAAAAAAACATTAATAACTTTATGTGCTATTGCGGTTATCGCACTAACAGCAATGGTTGGATGCTCAAATTCATCAGTAAAGGATGTGCAACCGTTAGGGATTATCGGGGCGATGGAGGAAGAGGTAGAAATAATTAAATCAAAAATGGATGTTGAAGAGACTGTTGAGATCGCCAATATGACGTTTTATCGTGGAACGATTGATGGAAAAGAAATCGTATTAGTGCGTTCAGGAGTTGGTAAAGTCAATATGGCTGCTTGTACACAACTTTTAATCGATCAATTTAATGTGGAGGCCCTAATTAATTCTGGTGTTGCCGGAACACTAAATCCTGAATTAAATCAAGGTGATATCGTTCTATCAACTGCAGCAGTACAACATGATTTTGATACAACAGCGGTTGGTGGAAAATTAGGTGAAATTGATCGTTTAGGGATCGACTTTTTCCCAGCAAGTCAAGAACTCTTAGCAACTGCAAAGAAAGCGGCCAGCACTCTAACTGACATTTCAGTCGTAGAAGGAGACGTCGCATCAGGTGATCAATTCGTTGCTGGTGGTGAAAAAGCACAGAAAATTAAAGATCATTTCGGTGAGGTTTCGGCCGTAGAAATGGAAGGTGCAGCAATGGCACAGGTTGCCTACTTAAACGAAATTCCCTACCTCATCATTCGTTCAATTTCTGATAAAGCTGACGGTGGGGCTGACTTATCATACGAAGAATTTTTACCTTTAGCAGCAAAAAACTCAAGTGAGTTTGTCTTAAAATTAATTGAGCTTTACTAACCTACACTTCCCTCTTCTAAATGCAGAAGAGGGATTTTTATTCAACACTTCTAAATCTATTGCCCATCCCCTCCATAATAAAAAACACATTTTGGCTGTCGCTATTTTTTGTACGGATTATCATCAAAGTTACAATCCGTTTACTAGCGATTTTAAGTTGAAGCATATGCACATTAAAAACAGAAAGTGTACAATAAATGGCTTCTTTTCATCATTTAGTAGGAGCCAAACTAAAGCTTTAGCTAACTATATCAATATTGGAGATTCTAGAACAATAAACGCTTTATTTAGATGCTCCTCTACTCCCTCGCTTTATTAAATTACCAAATTATGGTAGACTATTATTAGTAAGTAGACAGGTAGGGGGTATTTTATGAATAACACAGTAAAAAAAACGCTAATTGTTTTAGCAACAATTTTAGGTGTATTCTTTGTTCTTTTTCTTGGAGTTGTTTTACTTTATAACCTGTTATTACATTCATAATAAATTTAAGTTATATCAGACATAGACAAATAAATGCTAATAGCTCAAAGGGTGGTTTACATTTTGGTACACCTCCCTTTGAGCTATTTTAACGATTAATCTATTAACTTAATGACATTGGAAAAAGTTCTACATTTTTTCTTATATTACAAGATAGAATAGAGATATGTGCACATATCTCTA
>DKYS01000125.1:16127-16327 GCA_002493395.1 Turicibacter sp. UBA7094
GTGCACATATCTCTATTCTATCTTTCATTTAAATAATGTTCATAGCTTATTTCTTTTACTATTGTTGGATCGAAACTTATGATGTCGTATACTGCAACATTAGTATCAAAAGGCGGGTTATGAGCTCCAGTAAATGTTTCAAATTCTATAGTTACTCTATACAAATAGGTTTCAGGATAATATCCACGTTCAATGTTTAT
>DKYS01000125.1:16650-16976 GCA_002493395.1 Turicibacter sp. UBA7094
ATTCTATAATCCCAAGATGTTCTTTTATTCTCTCCATAAACATTGTTTACTGATTTTTCAATGGATTTGTAAAGAATTCTTTCTACCATTAATTGATATTCTGATATTTGTTCTTCATAAGATAAGGAATTGAATGAAGTTGAATTATCATTTGCAAAAATATTACTTGGAAATTTATTATGTATTTTTAAATCAATAAGTAGGGTTAAAAATAACATTGAAATTATTGTAATTCCATATTTTTTTGTCATAGTTTAACCCCTTTTTGATTAGATTTTAAGATGTTATTATTTATTTTTAGTATAGGTTACTATAAATCCTTATAA
>DKYS01000125.1:17254-17501 GCA_002493395.1 Turicibacter sp. UBA7094
AGGTTACTATAAATCCTTATAAAGCTATTATCTCATTTAGAACATCTATTTATACCGATAACATGAATGTAAGGCCTGTAAAAAATGAAGATGTTGTTTTGGAAGGGTCATTCATCATTATGAATAGCAATAAAAATTTCATTGGGGATAAGTGATTTCTCTAGTGGAATTCCTTATATTTTTTAGGGAGAGATTTATACGATTTTATAATAGGAAAATAATAATAATATATATCTTTCATGAAAGG
>DKYS01000024.1 GCA_002493395.1 Turicibacter sp. UBA7094
TTTGTGATTAGATATGTTATAATAGGAATATAAAAATAATTTAAACTAAAAAGTTATTTGTGATAAATTTGTCCATAATAACTTAAGTTTTTATTTTATAACATATAAGGTGATAGAATGATGTATACGATTAAAACTAATTCAGTGGAGGAAACTCAAGAAATTGCCCGTAAGATTGGAAAATGGGTAAGTAGCGGAATGATTTTAACCTTAGAAGGGGATTTAGGTGCTGGAAAAACGACCTTCACTAAAGGATTTGCTAAAGGACTGGATATTACACGTAATGTGAATAGTCCTACGTTTAATATTATTAAAGAATATCAAGGAAGAATCCCATTGTATCATATGGATGTATATCGTCTAGAAGGCGGTTCGGATGATATTGGCTTAGATGATTATTTATTTGGTAACGGGGTATGTGTGGTTGAGTGGGCCAGTCTTATTGAAGATCTACTTCCAGAAGAGAGACTAGATATAAAAATATATAGGGAAGGAGAGAATCAACGTCGCATTGAATTAACCCCAATTGGAAAAATTTACGAATCAATTCGAAAGGTGTTGTAAATATGTTAACGCTAGCTATTGATACCTCAAACACTACTTTATCAATTGCTTTAGTAGAAGGTAATAATGTATTATATGAAATAACTGAAACGGCTAAAAATGATCATTCTAAACGATTAATGCCCGCGATTGAAAAACTATTTAAAGAGGCAGGTTGTCAGCCAAAGGATTTAGATTTAATAGCGGTTGCCCAAGGTCCAGGATCCTATACAGGGGTCCGAATAGGTGTCACTGTTGCTAAAACATTAGCTTGGACATTGAAAAAGCCGTTAGTTGGTATCTCTAGTTTAGAGATTTTAGCACGAAATATTAATGAAGGTGGATATGTTGTTCCTTTATTTGACGCGCGTCGCCAAACAGTATTTGCTGGTATTTATGATGGAAAAACCTATGAATCTATAATTGCAGATGGACATTATGACTTGGAGCAGTTATTAGACAATTTATCAAAAAAGGATAAAAAAATGTATTTCCTAGGTAATGATGTTATTAAATATTGGGAACTAATTGAAGATAAATTAGGAAATCGGGCGGTTAAAATAGAAAATTCTGAGTTAAATATTCCCCATGCTAGCATTTTAGCGAAACTAGCTATCTCAAGAGAACCGATTGCTGATATCCATCATTTTTCACCAGCGTATCATCGGTTACCGGAGGCAGAGGTTAATTGGATGTTAGAACAAAAAAGTAAGGGACTGGCGTAATATGTTGATTAGAACTATGACATTGGAAGATATTCCACAGGTTTTAGCATTACACGAACAATTATTTAATCAGTCCTTTAACTTTATTGATTATGCAACGGAAAAAGATTTTTATTATGGAATTATAATGGAAGTTGACGGGAGTATTGTCGGTTATTTAGTCGGTCAAATTATTTTTGAAATGTCAGATTTATATTATGTAGCCGTTGATCCACAGTATCGTTCATTAGGTTATGGGAGACTACTTGTAGAATACTTTATTCAAGATGCTTTTGATATGAATGGTGAAAGTATGACATTGGAGGTCCGTCGGAGTAATCAGATTGCTATTTCCTTATATAAAAAATGTGGATTTGTTCCAGTTGGAGTTCGTCCCAATTATTATGCAGACTCTGAAGATGCGATATTAATGATTCGTAAATTTAAGTAAAAGTGGTGATGGACATGGAAAAAGATATTTTTATATTAGCAGTTGAAAGTAGCTGTGATGAGACGAGTGTATCCGTTATAAAAAACGGAACTGAAATATTATCAAATATTGTTTCTTCACAAATTGAAAGTCATAAGCGTTTCGGAGGCGTGGTTCCAGAGGTAGCAAGCCGCCATCATGTGGAGAATATAACCATGGTTTTTGAAGAGGCGTTGTCTGTAGCCAATGTGAATTGGGATAACATAGATGCTATTGCGGTAACGGAAGGACCGGGATTGATTGGATCATTACTTATAGGGATTAATGCAGCTAAGGCACTTGCATTTGTCCATGATATTCCTTTAGTAGGGGTGCATCATATTGCGGGGCATATTTATGCTAATCAGTTAGTAGAACCCCTCCAATTTCCGTTATTAGCATTGGTTGTTTCGGGAGGACATACGGAATTAGTTCATATGAAAGATCATTATCAATTTGAAGTCATTGGTGAGACGCTAGATGATGCGGTGGGCGAAGCGTATGATAAAGTTGCACGTACTTTAAATTTACCTTATCCAGGAGGACCACACATTGATCGGTTAGCTGCTATGGGAAAAGATACTTATAAGTTACCTCGTGTCTGGTTAGATAAAGATTCGTATGATTTTAGCTTTTCAGGATTAAAATCGGCGGTTATTAATACAGTCCATAATGCTAAGCAAAGAGGGGAAGAGATTATACCTGAGAATTTAGCTGCGAGTTTTCAGGCGAGTGTAGTGGAAGTTCTGGTTGAGAAAACGATGCGTGCTGCAAGAAAATTCAATGTGAAGCAGATTATTGTAGCTGGTGGGGTTTCAGCTAATAAAGGATTACGTCATGGATTAGAGCAAGCAGTTGAACAAGAAGGACAATTTAAATTGACAATTCCTCCTTTATCGTTATGTACTGATAATGCCGCAATGATTGGGGCAGCTGGAACAGTGGCTTATTTAAAAGGACACCGTAGTAAAATGGAGATGAATGGACAGTCTGGAATGGACCTGTATTCTTTATAATCTGGACAGGAAATAAATGATTGATTTTACAGACAATAAAAAAATACGGTTTCTTTTGAGCCGTATTTTTTTCTCTCTTAAATAGAGATAAGAATATCAAAGATTAAGATATACACAAGTGTATTATATTTTTTGCAAGTGTTAGAGTTGGATGATTAGTCACAAGTTTGACGTCTAATCTTACAGTTCATCTACTATTTTTTTTGTATAGGCGAGACGTTCTAGTCCCATTTCTTCTCCGATTGAAGTAAAGAATTGAAAGTCGCTTGTTTTTATTTGATGAATGAGGGGATCTTCTAGTCCAGTGGTTGATATTGCTTTTAAAATAGAAGTGGCACTAAGTTGTTCGAGGATATAGAGGTCGTGGACAATTTTTTCTTCTTCCGTAAGTGGCGCGGATAGTTGACGTTCTAGACTGTAGAGCGCTTCTTTGATTTGCTCAGAGGTCCAATTTAATTGTTTTAATTTCATTAATGTTTTTCCAATAAATTTAGTGTCTGTTTTTAACTTTTCGAGTAATCCACAGAAGGTTGCAAGGAAGTAAAGTTTTGATTTATTTAAATGTTCAATATTAAAAAATCCGAGATGGTTTAAAAGAGAGTGGATAAATTCAGGCTGTGGATAATGGGGAATAACATAATCAAGATAATTTTGTAAGTTTGTGCTCGCTTTTTGTTGTATTTGTCCATAGAGGTGAATATCCTCATAAACTCCGTTTTTGTAAAAAGCTTCTCGGCATATTCCCTCATGTTTAAAGCCCAGGTCTGCTAATAATTTTTGATAATTTGGATTTAGTGGAGGTGTTTCGAGTTCAATTCGGTGGATGTTTAATTCAAATAAGTGGGCAATAATTGATGTTACTGCTTCCTTTATGTGATGAAGGGAGTGCTCGATGTCTAGGTCGAATTCTAATTTAACCGACTGGTTATTATGATTGATTTCCTTAATGTGGATAATTCCTAATAGGTTATAGTCCTTATCTTTAATAAGATAGAATTTATGCTCGATATTATTTTCTGTTGGTGACTTCATAATTGGTTGATTAAAATCTGGGGATACGGATTTAAAGTGATTGTCATTTTTCCATTGATTTAGTTCTTGGGAATTAACTGTACTATTTTCTTGAATTAATGTGTTTTTTGTTTCCATAAATATCCTCCTGTATCTGTGATAATTCATTATATGAAAAAACTCTATCTCATATGAGATAGAGTTTTTTTAATCTAATTGTTCTAGAGATTCCCAAATATCCATTGCCTCAAGAATTAGTTCCTCTAATTCTTCGATTCGGGATTGTACTTGAGCAGATTTTTGAGAATCTAAATAAACTTCTTCTTGAAAGAGCTCGGCCTTTTTATAAGCCAATTCCTCTTCATAGGTATTTATTTTTTTCTCAATGTCTTCTAACCGCCGTTTACGTTGTTGTTCTAAACGTCGTTGTTCTTTTTGTTTGTTATAATCAGTGACACTATTGGTTGTAGTTGTGGATGATTCCCCTTGTTCAGCAGCCTTTTGTTCAGCTAAAATACGTTTTTTCTCAATATAATCAGAATAATTTCCTAAGTAGGATAAGACTCCGTGTGGAGTCACTTCTAGAATGCGGGTTGCAATTTTATCAATGAAATAACGGTCATGAGAAATAAAGAAGAGGGTACCTTCGTAGTCTTCAAGGGAGAGTTCTAACATTTCCTTACTATCTATATCTAGATGATTGGTTGGTTCGTCTAAGAGTAAAAAGTTATTTTTTTGTAGCATTAATTTACATAAGGTAAGACGAACTTTTTCTCCACCTGAAAGTTGATGGACAATTTTAAATACGTCGTCTCCAGTAAATAAAAAGTTTCCGAGTAAGGTACGAATGTCTTTCTCTAATCTATTTGGGAAAAGGTTCCAAACTTCATTTAATACTGTATTACTTGAGTTTAAATTAGCTTGTTCTTGGTCAAAGTAGCCCATATCAAGACTTTTACCATAATAGATTTCACCCGATAATTGAGGAAGGGTACCAGCAACGGTTTTTAAGATTGTAGACTTTCCGATTCCGTTGGGTCCTATTAAAGCGACGCGTTCTAGGCGATTAATATGAAAGTCTAAATGATCAGATATCAGTTTATCTTCATATCCGACTGCGACATTTTCAACTTTTAGTACGTCATTTCCACTTCGACGGTCAATTTCAAATGAAATTCCTATTGATTTATCATTTATCTTAGGTATCTCAATGCGTTCCATCTTATCAAGTAGTTTTCTTCGAGATTGGGCACGTTTTGTTGTTGAGGCACGAACAATATTTCGGCTAATGAAATCTTCCATTTTAGATATTTCTTTTTGTTGTTTTTCGTATTGCTTCATTAAAGAGGCATAAGAAAGTGCCTTTTGGTCTATAAAATCGGAGTAATTTCCCTTATATTTTGTACACTTACGGTATTCAACCTCATAAATGGTTGTTGCAATTTGATCGATAAAATATCTATCATGGGATACAATAACAACAGCACCGGAGTATTTTTTTAAATATCCTTCTAGCCACTCAATGGTCTCGATATCTAAATGGTTAGTCGGCTCATCAAGGATTAAAAGATCCGGCTTTTGAAGTAATAACTTGGCAAGGGCTAATCGTGTTTTTTGTCCTCCACTAAGATTAGAGATTTTTTCATCAAATCCAATTTCATTAAATTTAAAGCGATTGAGAATATTATTAATTTCTGACTCATAAGTATAACCGCTCATTAATTCAAAACGGTGGTTTAACTGTTGATATTGTTCGATAATTTTTAAATAACTTTCACTTGTGGGATCTTCTTCTGCCATTTTTAAGCTTAGAGCTTCTAGCTGCCCTTTTAGCTCAATTGTTTTTTGAAAAACTTTTAACATTTCATTATAAATGGTATCATTTGAATTAACATGACTAGATTGGGCAAAGTATCCTATAATAACGCTTTGAGGTTTATGAATTTCTCCGCTATCGTAATCTATTTCATCTGCAATCATTTTTAGTAAAGTTGATTTTCCTGCACCATTACGCCCAACGACAGCGACTCGCTCTCCCTTTTTTACCTCGAATTGAACATTTTCAAGAATAGGGGTACCTGAATAAAGTTTAGTTAGTTTACTTGTCTGTAATAAAATCATTTTGTTTCTCCTTTATTAATTTCTTAGAAGATTCACTCAATTAAGGTAATACTTTAAGTATAATGCTTAACTAACGGATAGGCAACGGACATCCAGAAATAATCGATGAATTTTAAAACAAATTAACATCTATATGTTTTATAGTTACGGGACTATTCACAATGATTTGTTTTCATGTTATTATTTTAATATGATAAAGGAGGTTTTCTATGCTATCAAATATACCCAATGCAACACTTAAACGATTAGCACTTTACCGTCGTTGTTTCGTAGAACTTGATGAGATGCGAGTGAAGCGGATTCAATCGGGTGAGTTAAGTCAAAAAATAGGGATTGATTCTGCAACTATACGACGTGATTTTTCATATTTAGGTGAATTAGGACGTCAAGGATATGGATATGAAGTACGTGTTGTATTAGAGGCATTTAATAATTTATTAAAAACAGAGGATGCGCAAGGTTGTATTTTGATTGGGGTTGGAAACTTAGGGCGTGCCTTACTAAAATATTTTAGTTCAGACAAATTTAAGAGAAGAGTGTTTAGAACGCCTGTAAATTTAGTTGCAGGATTTGATATAGATGAAAGTTTAGTTGGTCAAAGTATTGGGCAATTACCACTTTATCATCTCAATGATTTATCTGCATATATAAAAGAAAATCACGTCACATATGTTATCTTGGCCGTTCCGCCTACTGTTGCGCAAAGTGTTGCAACATCTTTAGAAGGCTTAGGAATTAAAGGGATTTTAAATCTTTCTTCAACTGTGATTAATGTGAGTGATGATATTCTTGTCCATGAGGTTGACTTAAACATGGAGCTTGAGACATTATTCTTTTATGTATTCCAGAGGGAGCAACTTAAAAATTAAATGAAAAAACTATTCTTTTGGAAGAATAGTTTTTTTGTTGTACATGGTAAAATATTGATAATTGATTAAAAAATGGGTATAATTGTGAGCGATGATAATATTAGTCATAAATAATGGTGATTTTTATAACACCAATTAAAGCAAGGCTAGTTTTATTCATACGATTATTCAATACGTTGCATCTAATAAGGAGCGACAGTGGAGGAGAAGAGAAAATGAATCAATCAAGAAGGAAAACAAAATTTTTAGTATTAGTTACGATGTTTTGCAGTATTCAAGTTATTTTAATGTTAACACCCCTTGGATATATTCCATTGGGTCCTGTTCGTGCGACCACTATGCATATTCCGGTTATTTTAGCTGGGATTTTATTAGGAATTAAAGGGGGCGCAATTACAGGCTTTGTCTTTGGGATAAGTAGTGTTATGATTAATACATTAACACCTACGATTACCTCTTTTGTATTTACTCCCTTTTATTCATTAGGAGATTATAGCGGTAACTTTTGGAGCCTTGTCATCGCAATTGGTCCCCGTGTATTACTCGGAATTTTAGCGGCGGTTATATACCAGGTATTCAAAAATAGAGGTGAAAAGTTATCATTGATTGGAAGTGGTGTAACTGCTTTAGTCTGTACGTTGATTCATTCTATTTTAGTATTAGGAATGATTTATGTATTCTTTGGTCCGAGTTATGCGGCGGCAAAAGGTGTTGAAGTTTCTGCTTTATTTGGTTTATTATTAGGACTTATTACAACAAATAGTGTTTTAGAGGCCGTTGTAGCAGTTGTGATTGTGACACCGTTAACAAAGGTTCTAGAACCTTTAACTAAGAAGGTGATGTAGATGGAAAAAAAAACAATAGTAATTGGAGTATGCGGGGGAATAGCTGCTTATAAGAGTGCGCAATTGGCGAGTAATCTATATAAAAAAGGGTATGATGTTCACGTCATTATGACGAAAAATGCTACTGAATTTATTACGCCATTGACGTTTGAAACGTTAACACATAATCGAGTATCGGTAGGAACATTTGATCGGAATTATCAGTATGACGTGAATCATATTTCTTTGGCGAAGCGTGCAGATTTATTTGTTCTAGCTCCTGCATCGGCCAATTGTATTGCCAAAGTTGCTCATGGGATAGCTGATGATATGTTAACAACGACCTTTTTAGCAGCTAATTGCCCTAAATTAATCGCGCCGGCTATGAATACCGGCATGTTAAATAATCCAATCACTCAAAGTAATTTAGAGAAGTGTAAGGAATATGGGATGGTTGTGATTGAGTCTGATAGCGGGTATTTGGCATGCGGAGATGTAGGGAAAGGCCGGTTAGCGGAAATCGAGGATATTGAGGATGCGATTGATTATTTATTAGTTAAAAATAAACCATTAGTAGGGGTTAATGTTGTGGTAACGGCAGGACCTACACAAGAGGATATTGATCCGGTTCGATTTATAACTAATCACTCTAGTGGTAAAATGGGATATTCATTAGCAAAAGCTGCAAGAAATTTAGGGGCAAACGTAACATTGATAACGGGCCCTGTTTCGTTAAGGCGCCCCGTATTCATAGATATTGTTGCGGTTAGAACAGCGGAAGATATGTTTCAGGCGGTTGATAACTTAAAAAATCAATATGATATTTTGGTTAAATCGGCGGCTGTCTCGGACTATAAAGCATCTTTTGTGAACCCGCATAAGATAAAAAAACAAGGTCAACATCAGACGTTAGATTTGATGATGAATAAAGATATTTTAGCGACAATGGGGCAAATAAAAAGGGATGACCAAGTGATATGTGGATTTGCCATGGAAACAGAGAATTTGGAGGAGAATGCAACGAAGAAGTTGTTAGGTAAAAATGCGGATTTAATTGTAGCCAATCAGTTAAATGAAGAATTTGCCGGTTTTAAAGGGGATACAAACGTTGTGACACTTATCCACCCGAATGGTTCGATGAAGTTAGATAAAATGTCTAAAGAAGATTTAGGGTATGAGATTATGGAACAGTTACTAAAGATTTTAGTTAGGAAAAGAGGAGCAGTATGTTAATTGTTATTGATGTTGGGAATACCAACATTACGTTGGGGGTTTATGATAAAGAGGAGTTAATTGCAACGTTTCGTTTGACAACTAAACTGCAAAGAACTTCAGATGAGTTTGGAATTACGCTGTTTTCTTTCCTTCAAACAAAGGATATTAATCCGAAAGGAGTAGGGACTGTCTTAATCTCTAGTGTTGTTCCTAAAATTATGCATTCACTGACTAATGCCATTCGGAAGTATTTTAATATTGAGCCTATGATTGTGGGCCCTGGAATTAAGACTGGCATTAGTATCAAAACTGAAAATCCTCGAGAGGTTGGAGCCGATCGTATTGTAGATATTGCAGCAGTTTATCATATTTATGGGGGACCTGCACTTGTCATTGATTTTGGAACGGCTACGACTTACGATTATGTCAATGAAAAGGGAGAGTTTGAGTTCGGTGTAACTTCTCCAGGTATTGAGATTTCGGCCCAGGCTTTATGGACACAGGCAGCTAAGTTGCCGGAGATTGAGATTAAAAAACCGGAAACAATTATGTGTCGCAATACGATTACAAGTATGCAAGGTGGCTTAGTATATGGATATATTGGGCAGACGGAGTATATTATTAAAAAAGTGAAAGAGGCTGTTGGAAAAGACTTGAAGGTCGTAGCAACAGGTGGTCTTGGACGTATTATTTATAATGAAACTCAAATGATTGATGTTTATGACCCGGATCTCGCATTTAAGGGAATGCGTGTTATTTATGAGAAAAATAAAGGTGGATTTTAATTTATTTCAATAACGAAAGGAGCCAGGAGGAGTTAAACTGGTTCCTTTTTTGTTTAATTAAAGGGATGTTGAGGTTAATTTGGAATAAATATAATAAAAAAGCATATTAATCAGTAGGTAGATAATAATAAAAGGGATTTTTTCCTAAAGTTATTGCCATTGTTTATTTGGATTTGTATAATTTATTTAGTAGCACTCATTATAATAGAGTGACAGAAAATAGGAGGGAAATGCATGTTAAAACCATTAAACGATAATGTTATTATCGAGAGTGTTGAGGTTGAGAAAAAAACGGCAAGTGGTATTATTCTTTCAAAAGAGGCAGTAAAGCCAAGTCACTCGGAGGGCGTTATCATTGCTGTTGGTGAAGGTAAATGCTTAGAAGATGGAACAGTTAAGACTCCATCTGTTAGCGTGGGACAGCGTGTCATTTATAATGGGTTTGCTGGAACGAAAGTTTCACACCAAGGAAAAGATTTAGTTATTTTATCATTAGCAGATGTTTTGGCAATTGTTGAATAAGTAATAAATAGATACTAAGGTAAGGGAGGATTTTATAAGATGGCAAAAGAGATTTTATTTGCAGAGGATGCTCGTCGTGCGATGATTCGTGGAGTCGATAAATTAGCTGATACGGTTAAGGTGACTTTAGGTCCGAAGGGGCGTAACGTTATTTTAGAACAAAAATTTGGAACGCCACAAATTATTAATGATGGAGTTTCAATTGCTAAGGAAATTGAATTAGAGGATAAGTTTGAAAATATGGGAGCTAGATTAGTGGCTCAAGTTGCAAGTCGTACGAATGATGTGGCTGGGGATGGAACAACGACAGCAACAGTTTTAGCACAAGCCATGATTCGAGAAGGAAATAAAAATATCGTAGCAGGTGCAAATCCAATGACCATCCGTCGAGGAATGGAACGCGCGGTGAAGGTAGCAGTTGAGGCGTTAAAAGCTAATTCTAAGCCAATTGAAGGGAAAGAGTCTATTGCTAATGTAGCTGCTATTTCGGCGGCTGATGAAGAAATCGGTAAATTAATTGCAGAAGCAATGGAGCGCGTTGGAAATGATGGGGTTATTACCCTTGAGGAATCAAAAGGATTTGAGACAACGATGGATATAGTTGAAGGGATGCAATTTGATCGTGGATACTTGTCTTCTTATATGGTAACCGATACGGATAAAATGGAGGCTGTTTTAGATAATCCATATATTTTAGTAACAGATTCTAAGGTGGGAACGTTACAAGATATTTTACCTATTCTTGAACAATTGGTTCAAACTGCTCGTCCGATGGTAATTGTAGCAGATGATATTGAAAATGAAGCATTAGCAGCCTTAGTCGTTAATAAATTACGCGGAACATTTAATGTTGTAGCAGTTAAAGCTCCTGGGTTTGGAGATCGTCGTAAACGAATGTTAGAGGATATTGCTATTTTAACTGGAGCGCAGTTAGTAACAGAAGAGTTAGGATTAGAATTAAAAAATACAACCCTTGATCAATGCGGTCGTGCAGCACGTGTTATTGTAACGAAGGATCATACAACGGTTGTAGAAGGAACAGGTTCGCAACTTGATATTAATGCTCGAATTGCTCAAATTCGTGCAGAGCTTGAAAATACAACATCTGAGTTTGATAAAGAGAAACTGTTAGAACGTTTAGCAAAATTAAGCGGCGGTGTAGCTGTCATTAAGGTTGGAGCAGCAACTGAAACAGAATTAAAGGAACGTAAATTGCGTATTGAAGATGCTTTAAATGCAACCCGTGCAGCAGTCCAAGAGGGAATTGTTGCAGGTGGTGGAACTGCTTATATGAATATATACCAAGAGGTATCTAAAATTGAGGCTTCTGGCGATGAAGCAACCGGTATTCAGATTATATTAAAAGCGTTAGAGGCGCCTATTCGCCAGATTGCTGAAAATGCTGGGGTTGAAGGTTCGATTATTGTCCATAAGTTAAAAGAGTTAGAGGCGGGATATGGATATAATGCCGCAACAGATGAATTTGTGGATATGTTCAAAACTGGAATTGTTGATCCAACGAAAGTAACACGTTCAGCGTTACAAAATGCAGCAAGTATTTCGGCATCATTTTTAACAGCAGAAGCAGCAGTAGTAGAAATTGAGAAACCACAAGCTCCTCAAACACCGGCTGATATGGGTGGTATGGGAATGATGTAATAAAAAAATCTCTAGATTTTTCTAGAGATTTTTTTTATGATAAGGGAAAAGACGAAAGGGAGGTTTTATAATGAGAGGAATTGGAACGGATATTATTGAGATTAGAAGAATAGAGGAACTAGGGTATAGGGATCGGTTTATTCATAAAATTTTAAGTAAGGAAGAATTAGCTATTTATCAACAGTTTCGTCACGAGAAGCGTAAAAACGAATTTTTAGCGGGAAGATGGGCGGTTAAAGAGGCATTATATAAAGCACTTGGCGCTTATTGTCACGGCAAAGCATATACTGATTTCAGCGTGGTGAATGATGAAGCGGGGAAACCTTATTTATTAATACCAGAGTTAGAGGGGATTCATATAAGTATTAGCCATTGTGATCATTATGTGGTTGCGTTTGTTATTTGGGATTAAAGAATAGAAAGGTTTATTCATAAGAGTTGATGAGATTAACAATAAGGTTACAGGAAATGGCTACATTTAAAAAAATAAGGCGAATGTAATAGAATAAGTCTATTATTTTTATTTCTATCGTGCGGATAAGAAAAAAGTGATCCATTCATTGAGAAGTTTTTTTATGAGTCAAGCATAAATCACGTCGCTATCTCATAATATTAATTGAATTTGAACTTAATAAAGAGGTGGATAGCGATGAAGAAATTATGTTTAATGTTCGCAGTAGTGCTTACAGTGCTATTAACTGCATGTGGGGAAATGTCGCAGCAAGATGTTGTTGACAAATTAACAAGTAATGTAGAAGATGCTAAGTCTTATTACGCAACAGGGGTTATGGAAGTTGATAACAATGGACAAGTGTATCAATACAACGTGGAAGTAGCTTATCAAAAAGATAATAAGTACAAAGTTACATTAAAAAATGAAACAACTAATAATGAGCAAATTATCTTAAAAAATGATGAAGGCGTTTTTGTTTTAACACCAGCATTAAATAAACAATTTAAGTTCCAAAGTGATTGGCCATTATCAAGTTCACAAGTTTACTTATATCAGTCATTAATTACGGATATTTTAAATGATGCTGAGGCCGTGTTTGAAGCGACTGAAGATGCTTATACATTTGAAACTAAAGCTAACTATCATGGAAACCGTGATTTAGTTTCTCAAAAGATTACATTTGATAAAAAAGAGTTAACACCAACAGAGGTTTATGTTGTTGATTCTAAAGGTGAACCACGTATTTCAATGAAATTCTCATCATTTGATTTTGATAAAAAATTTAAAGATGGATACTTTGATTGCCAACAAACAATGGAGTATTCACAAGAAACAATGGGGGAGGGTTCGTTAGCAGCAAATATAGATAGCGAGTTATATCCTGCCTATTTACCAGAAGGAACAACGCTTGTAAACAAACAAGCGATTGATATTCAGGATGGGGAACGTGTCATCATGACTTTTAGCGGGGATGAAGAATTTACAATGATTCAAGAACCTGTTGCCTATAATGAGTCAACAGGTGTAGAACCTGTTTCAGGACAACCTGTCATGATTAATGGAACAATTGGAGCATTAAGTGATAACTCAGTTACATGGGTTGAGGGAGGCGTTGAGTGCTTCTTAGTTTCTGATACATTAGAGATGGAAGAGTTAGTTTCAGTTGCCGCTTCAGTTTCTAATCTTGCAGAAAAATAATATAAAAAAAGACGAGTATTCGTCTTTTTTTAATGGTCAAATAAGAGAAGAAGTTGATGGATGAGATTGAATTTGTAAAGTTCTGACTTGTTAATAACTTTACAGTTAGGATAAGTGTGAATTAAATCTTTTAAATAATCCTCGTTTTTAGAGGTTACAATGATTTCGCATTTATCACTAATCGGGTGAGAAATTTGAGAAGCAGTGTTTGTTTTTTGCTGGGATGATAGTTGAGTGGGCTGATCTGTATTTGGAAAAACGAGAAGATCTGAAAGGAGTGACCATAGGAGTAAAACCAAAACAATTAATGTACAACAGAGCAGTAAGATAACAATTTTTTGATAATTCATTCGATGAATAAGAATCCCTCCTTTAAAAAAATCTAGTTTTAGTGTAAACCCATTTTTAGGAGAATCTTATGGTAATCTAATCGTTGAAAGCAGCAAGGTTAGTTTATCTGCCTAAAGTTAGGTCAACAAGTCTGTCTCTCTTACTAGGAAAGGATAGAAAGTCATATAAGTATAAAATTTGTGCGTCTATATCTATTAATAAAAAAAATTATGTTTTTCGTGTGTACAAATTGTATCCATTTATGTTAAATTTTAAAGAGAGATTTTTTTCCTATTGGAGAGTGTTAGGATGAGTATAAAATATAAAGTCTTAGTGGCTGAGGATGAATTAAAAATTAGAGAGATTTTAGTGGATTGTTTAATGGACGATTATGAGGTTATTGAAGCAAAGGATGGTTTAGAAGCACTTCAATTATTTCATTCACAACAATTTGATTTAGTTTTATTAGATGTGATGATGCCAGGTAAGGATGGTTTCTCTGTTTTAAAAGAGATTCGTTTAGTTTCAAAGGTTCCAGTTATTATTTTAACGGCACGTTCGAGTGTTGAGGACCAGGTACGGGGGTATGACCTAAAAGTCGATGATTATGTGACGAAACCCTTTGATAATAAGGTGTTATTAGCAAAGGTCAATCGATTATTGTCACGTATTAATGAAGATGATGAGGTGGAAACGTATGAGTTGGCGTTTGATGGATTAGTTGTCAATAAGTTATCAAGAACAGTTCGCGTAGATAATGAGTTGATGGATTTTAGGCCTAAAGAGTTTGACTTACTTGTCTTTTTAATTGAAAATCACCGAATTGCTTTAGATCGTGATCGAATTTTAGATGCTGTCTGGGGAATTGACTACTTTGGTGATACGCGTGTTGTCGACACCCATATTAAGAAAATTCGCAAAAAATTGGGGGAATATTCGAAATATATTCATACTGTTTTTGGGGTTGGATATAAGTTTGAGGTGATGTAGTCTTGCGTTTAGCGACTAGAGTCTTCTTATTATTATTCGGTCTCCTTTTTACAACACTTATTTTAGATATTGTTGCTCAATATTATTTTTATGATGTTGCGTATCCGGGTTATAAACAAAATCAGATTTATCAGCTTGTTTATGAGATTAAGGATGAAGTTCCAAATTTTCAACGATTTACGAACGAATTTTTTTCTTATATGAATGAAATTGAGGATAACTATCTTATTAAATATAAACTCCATAGTTCTAATACTTCTCAGTTAAACTTAGACTCTTTAACGGAAAATGATATTTTTTTTGAATCTAAAACGGATCAAAATGTAACGACTTATCATTATTATACGAAAATTACCTTTAAAGAGGGGGAGGAGTGGATTATTGAAATCTCTTATTCCTTACAGGTTTTAGGGGAGATGTTATCTGTTTTTACGAACTATTATATTTTTATTTTTATGATATTAGCAATCTTGGTTTTAATTTTTGCGATTTGGTTAACAGAACATATTACGAAGCCATTACTACATATGAAACGGGTTACGGCCAATATTGCTAAGATTGATTTTACGGAGAAATGTGAGGTTACTTCCGATGATGAACTAAAGGAATTAGCAACAAATATTAATATAATGAGTGATAATCTTAATAGAACATTAACTGAGTTAAAATCCGCGAATGAGCGATTAAAGGACGATATTGCTCGTGAACGTGAGTTTGAACAAATGCGTTCTACCTTTTTTTCAACCATTTCGCATGAATTAAAGACCCCACTCACTATTATTAAGGGAATTGCCACAAGGGTTCAGTCGCGGTCGATGTCTTCAGATGATGTGAAGATTCAATTGGACTCGATTATTGAAGAGGTTAATCATATGACCGTGATGGTTCAGGATACATTAAGTTATATGAAGATGGAAAATCCAGAGGATGTTTTGGAATATAGCAGTTTTAATTTGAAAATGCTAATCGAGCATTTAAATAATAAGGTTAAGCATATAATGGGAGAGAAGAAATTATATATTCATTTAGATTTAGATGATGAATATGTAGAGGCAGATTCTTCAAAAATTATGACTGTTGTTACAAATTTATATTCCAATGCTATTCGTTATACTCCTGATGGTGACCATATTTATGTGACTCTTAAACGATCCGGTAATAAGGTGCAGTTTGAAATTGAGAATACAGGTATTTTTATTCCTGAGGAAGAATTGGATCGAATTTGGGAACCTTTTTACCGTTTAGAGAAGTCACGAAATAGAAATAGCGGGGGAACTGGATTAGGATTATTAATCACAAGTAAGATTTTACAGATGCACCATAGTCATTATGGGGTAATGAATACAGATCGTGGTGTTAAGTTTTACTTTGATTTAGATGTTGATCCAGACTTTGACGAATAGATAGGAATTTAAGAGGCGGTCATTTGTTATTAGCAAATGACCCTTTTATTTTTTAAAATTAAGGGGATGATAAAATGGAACTGAAGATTAATCGTTATGCTGCCAAGATTAAGCCATCTATGATTCGTGAAATGAAAGTAATGGCGGATCGTTATGAAAATGTCATTGACTTCACATTAGGAGAACCTCATATCTCACATCATACATATGAGGTCATTCAAGAGGGGTTGCACGAGAGAATGCTACATTCGTCATTGGGGTACTCACATCAATACGGGGTATTAGAATTGAGAAAGGCGATTGCCGCGTACTGCAAGAAAAATTATAATCAGGTTTATGATCCAGCCTCTGAGATTATTGTTACGACAGGTGTTTCTGAACCAATCAGTGCGGTATTTAAAACTATTTTAGAGGAGGGAGATGAAGTCATTATTTTTTCACCCTCATTTACTTTGTATAACTCGAATGTTTTGATGTATGGCGGTAAAGTTGTTTTATATGATATGATTGAAAATGGAATGAAGGTTAGGGAGGAGACGTTAAGAAAGCTGATTACACCTAAAACGAAAGCTATTTTGGTTAACTCTCCGTGTAATCCTACCGGAAAGGTGTTTTCAAGGGAAGAAAATGATATTATTTATCGTTGTATAAAAGATCATCCAATTTTTGTGATTAGTGATGAAATATATCGTGAAATTGTGTTTGATCAAGTTAAATGCTGCTCTTTATCCGAGTATCCACTTTTAAGAAATCGATTATTTGTTTTAAATGGATTTTCTAAATCGTTTGCGATGACGGGGTGGAGAATCGGGTATGTACTAGGTCCTAAGGAGTATATACAAACAGTGGCTATCGTCCATCAAAATTTTGTTGCCTCTGCGTCGACTATTTCACAGTATGCAGCACTTGAAGCATTAAAGCATGAAGATTTAACGGTAAATATACATCAAAATTATGAGAAAAATAGAAACTATGTTTATCAACAATTAAAGCCTTATTTTAATCACGTCGTGTTACCAGAAGGTGCGTTTTATCTTTATTTAGATGTGAGTAACTACGGGTTAACTTCTTATGACTTTGCTATGGAATTATTAAAAGATAAGCAAGTAGCTGTCGTTCCTAGTATCGCATTTGAACCAAAGGATTCGGGGTATATTCGTCTGTCCTATTGTTGCGATTTTAACGTTTTACAAGAAGGGGTGTTACGTATACAAAATTTTAGAAAAAGTTTGTAAAACGAGAATTTAACTTCAGACCTGTGATAAAATACTGAAGGAATTTATTTTAATCTTTTTCGAAATGGCGTGATTCAGTATTTATAGATACCTTTATGGAGATAAGTCTAAGGGTACCATCCCTCTATAGGTAGGTAGAGAATTAGATATCTACTTAGGATATAGTGGAAAGTCATTTAAGAGCTCCCCCCCTAAAATAAAAATTAATTATTTGTTTGAGGGGATTTGAATAACTGTTCTAGAAAAGAGGATTAAACGAGAAGATAAGAAATGTAGAATTGAAAGAGAGATGGCAATGAAGAAAAGATATAGAAATTATAATTATTACCCCAATAAACGGAGAAAGAGAGTTAAAATTAACAAAGTTCGATTTACCATTTTTATTCTAAGTTGTGTCCTTATTCTTGGCGTTATCGGTTTTGGTTTCAAGATGATGTTAACGGATAAAGTAGAGGTTTCTGTTGAGTTAACAGAAGATTTAAATAAAGAAGAAGGAGAAAGTCTGTATGAACTCTCTTTATGGTGGGAAGCATTAAAGATCGACGACTATAAAGAAATTCAAATTACAGTTAATGATGAGGTATATATCTTAGATGCTGATGCCACGAGATTTGATATTGATTTATCGAATCCAGATGATGACTACACTGTTACATTTAAGGCGAAGAGAAAGGGACTATTTTTCTCCAAAAAAGTTAAAGAGGTCATTCATACATTTGCTGATAATGAAACGATAGAACAGTCGATATCTGATGTAGAGATCGAAGAAGGAAATTTAATATTCACGCATCATTTGCAAAAAAGTAACGCTATAAAAATTGATACTAAGTCTATTCAATATGAGGCAATTGATGTCATGAATCAGACATTATCTGAAGGAAAATATACGATTACAGATGAAGATAAAAATGAAGTAGTATTACGTGTTGAAATTCCAATAGAGGATTTAAAAGGGGCACCAGTCGTGGCTTTGAAAATGGTTACTGATATAAATAATCATCAGTTATCGTTTTCAATTCAAGATAAGAATTTAGATACTGGGGCTTTAAAAGGAGAGGATTATGAATTATCTTCTGGCTTAGCGGGGATTATTTTAGTCAATAAGGACGCTGAACACTATACGTATAAAAATCACCAATTCTATGCGGAATCTCTTCACCTAAATATCGGAACAAATGAGGAAATTTTAACTTATCAATTAGTGGATGCCGCAAGAAATCTCACCGTAGATGAAGCTTATTTAACAGATGGAAATATGGCTATTAAACTTGCCAATTTAAAAGAAGGGGATTACGTCATTAAGTTAAATAATCTCCCTGTTTATACAGATGAGGCCTTAAATGAGGTATGGTATTGTGTCATGAGAAATGGTGCTACTAACCAAGTAACACTTAAATCAGAGAATGGACTTTTGTATCTTAAGGTTCAATTGGTTCACGAAGTACCAACAGATGTTTACGATATTTTAATTGATCCTGGTCATGGTGGATTAGATGGCGGGACTATTGCTGGTGAATTGACGGAAGCTAATGAAGCTCTTAAGCTATCTAAGTATATTGCGGGTAGGTTAGAGGATCATGGGTTAAAAGTTAAATTGACCCGTACAGAGGATGTGGATCCTGCGGGACCAGGTAAATCTGATTACGGTAAATCTCCTTTTTATGATGAAGGACGGGTTGAACAGGTTTATCGTTATCAGACGAAATATATGATATCTAACCATTTAAATTCATTTGACGGTTCATTAGAAGGTTTTGAGGTGTATAGTTCTGTTGTTACCGATGATGATTGGTCTTCAAGGATTGCTACTTCATTGAAGAGTGCCGGGCAAGACCCCCGTGATTCTATAAAGAGTGAATTTAGAATCTCAGAGGGATCTTATAAAAAATGTTTTGTGTGCCGTGAATCTTCGTATGAAGAGAAGTATGGATGTTTAAATGACACATTGGACTATCTATATATTATTCGGGAAACAGGTGGACTTTTATCGCAATCTTCAGAACTCACCCAACATAATAAGAATTATCCTACAATTCCAGATTACGGGGCTGAAACGATCTTGATTGAATATGCCTACTTAGATAATTCAAAAGATTATCGAGAATGGACGGCAAACTGGGAATCTTGGGGAGAGGCTATTGTAAAGGCAACCGTGGAGTATTTAGGGATAAAATATAAAAAATAAAAAAGGGGGGGCACCTCCTTTTTATTTTTATAGGAAAGATAGTTTGCCTATAATCGGCGACATATACGATCAACCTAGTACATAAATTCAATAGGAATCGTAAAGGTTATATAGTGGGAGTGTTAGCTTATCGATAGAGGGAGCGTAGTAAATTAGATGAGAGTAGTTCTTAATCATAGATACAAAATATTTTTTATGATATCATATTATTAAGATTTTTAACATTTTATAGTAATAGAGACTAAGTGAGAGGGAGAGGAAATAATGAAAAATCAAAAAAAGGTATTAATATTAACTGCTCCTTTTGGTAGCGGTCATTTACAAGTGTCTAGTTCACTAACGGAAGAATTTTCTAAGTATGAAAACGTTATTGTAGAAGAATATGATCTATATTCAGAAGAATTTCCAACTCTATCTAAAACGATTCAAAAAGCATATTTAAAAAGTTATAAGCCTATCGGGAAAGATGTTTATCGGATGCTTTATTATGGTTCAAGTTACGCAGTTCATGATTCATTTCAAGCTAAGATTTTGAAACCTTATTTAGAATTTGGAATTCGATCTTTACGTCATAAAATTGAATCTTTTAAGCCGGATGCTATTATTAGTGTCTTTCCGGTAACATCGCTGTATACGTTAGAAGATAAAGGATTTAAGATTCCTATTTATACGGTTATTACAGATTATTATGCAAGTGGATTATGGCTTTATAAGGGAGCACGCCGCCATTATGTTGCGAATAACCGAATGGTCGCTTGGGGGGTGGCGAACGGTTTAACACAAAATCAGTTTATGTTAACAGGGATACCGATTCATGGAAAGTTTTATAAAGAATTGAATCGTGAAGAGTTATACGAAAAATACGGATTGGATCCACAAAAGCGTACGGTTTTAGTTGCAGCGGGGGCACACGGAGTTGTTTCACATGTTGAGGAGATTGCAGCACGCTTAGCCTCTCAACCACAAATTCAAGTGATTGTTGTTTGCGGTAATAATAATAAACTATACGATCAGGTGTCCCAATTATTAGATGAGTATGATAATTTAAAGGTACTAGGATATTGTAAAGAGATGCATGAACTTCTCTCCCTTGCAGACTTGATGGTGACGAAACCAGGAGGGATTTCTTTAACAGAGGCAGCAATTAAAGGGGTTCCAGTTATTTTATATAATCCAGTTTATGGTCAAGAATTAGAGAATGCAAAATATTTCTCTGATAAAAATGCGGCGGTTATTGTTACAAGTGAGGCCGAGTTGATTTATCATGTATTAATTATTTTAAATGAAGATGGTTTACTTGATGAAATGAAGTCTAATATTAAACAATTAGCGAAGGCTTATTCTGCTAAAACGATTGTTGAGGATGTGCTAAAAGATAGTGATGAATATTACGAACAACAGTTATAAAGTTTTAAAGTTAACACATGTAAATGGTCCGAATTATGAAGTAGCCCTAATGATTCCCAATGGTCAAATTATTTTACTCCCTGTTCATGAGGAACTTGTCCTTAAATTTAGGCTTGTTGTCGGTAAAGAATTAGATGAGGCTCAAATTAAAGAATTGAATGGAAAATTAGACTTGGGGGATGCTTACCAATATGCGCTTAAATTATTGTCACGTCGTCCATATACTATCCTCCAGGTTAGGACAAAATTAGAATCTCGTGAGTATACGAAACAAGTTATTGATGAAGTGTTAGATCGTTTAATTAATGCAGGATTACTAAATGATGGAGAATATGTTCGCGCTTATACTCGTCAAGAGGTGGCAATGGGGAAAAAAGGACCGGATAAAATCAAACAAGAGTTAATAAAAAGAGGAATATCCGAGCCAATAATTGATCAATTTCTTGTGATATATGAAGAGGATGAACAGATCGATCATGCCCTTAAAATCGCAAATCGCTTACTAAACGCAAATCATAAATACGGTGGACATATGCTTAAACAAAAGATTATCCAGCAATTAATAAATAAGGGGTTTAATCAGCAAATCATTGATAAGGTTTTAGAACAAGTAGAATTAGAGAATCATAAACAGGCTGAAAATTCCATCTTAGTTAAAGAGGCTAGGAAGTTTTATCAAAAACATCAGAAACTTAATAATTATGAGAGAAAAACTAAAGTAATTTCGGCCTTAATGAGAAAAGGATTTCAGTATGAGGATATTTTAACGGTTTATAATAGTCTTTGTGAAATAGAATAATTAGGAGGGGCGTGAACGCCCTTTTTAGTTTGGGAAAGAAGGTTTTTTTATGGCACAGCCTATTTATTTAAAGGTAAAGCATTTAATTGAAGAGGAAATTAAACAGCTAGTCCCCAATGCTATTATTCAGTCTGAACGGGACTTAGCTGTAAAATATGGGGTATCACGTATGACAGTTAGGAAAGCTATCGAATCGCTTATTCAAGAAGGAAAATTATATCGTAAAGATAAGGTAGGAACATTTGTTGCTGATGATAAATTACATGAGCCTATTGCTGAATTAGTTGGATTTACGTCTGAAATAAGTAGTAAAGGCATGCGCCCCCATACAAAGGTGGTAAATTATGAAATTATCGAGGCTGATGACCGTTTAGCAAAGAATTTAGAAATTAAGGTTCATGACCGTGTTCATAGTTTATTGCGTCTTCGGATGGCGGATAATCGCCCAATGACACTAGAACATACCTATATTCCGCAATCGGTCATCAAAGAGTTACCCCAATCAGTTATCAATAGTTCTATCTATGCCTTTCTTGATGAGGAACTGAATGTTAAAATAGCTTCAGGATCTCAAACCGTATCAGCGATTAAAGCTGATCAACAAGTTTCTAAGCTACTTGAAGTTCCCTTAAATGAGCCTTTATTATATTTAGAGTTGACGTCTGTTCTCATGAATGGTCAAGTGCTAGAATTTGTGGAAACTTACGCAAATCCTAAAAATTATACCGTTCGTATTCATTCACGTCGAAAATGGTAAAATAAAGTAAGTTGTTGATTGATTAGTTGACACAGTATGGATAACGGGGTAAAATGACAGTGTAAATTGAATCCATTTAATAAATCTTCGAGGCAGGGTGAAAGTCCCTACCGGCGGTATAGCCCGCAAGCCGTAAGGTTGATCTGGTTAAATTCCAGAGCCGACAGTTAGAGTCTGGATGGGAGAAGATTCGTTTTTGATATACTCTTTTTTAGAGATATCTCACGAAGGTTTATTAACGTGAGATCTTTTTGCATTTCACTAAAAAATTAATTTTTATTGCATTGGAGGAGAGTATATGAAGAATGGAACAAAAAGTTTAAAGGAGACAAAAAAACTGGTTTTATTAGGGGTTTTTATTGCTCTAGGAACGATTTTAATGTTAATTGAAATTCCTTATCCAATTGTCCCTTTTTTAAAATTCGATTTAAGTGAACTTATTGTTTTATTGACGGTGGAAGTGTTTGGACTGGTTCCAGCGATTGTGGTTGCCTTTTTTAAATCGGCTGTTAATATTATGCTTGGTCTTAGTGTGACACCGATGCATATAGGTGCTATTACCGCTTTTATTGCATCCGTAACGTTATCTTGTCTTTATGTTATTGTAAAAAAATATACTTCGAGATTAAAGGTGGGGCAAAAATTATTACGTTTTCTTATAGTTGTAGGTGGATTCTCCATTATTTTAACGGTATGTAATTACCTATTTATTACGCCTATCTATTTTGGACAAGTGTGGTTCACAGACGTCATGGGTTGGGCAACACTAGAATCGTTTATTCCGGGATTACCCTTTGACTTAGGGTATGGGGCGGCAATTACCTTTGTCTATATTCCTTTTAATGCATTAAAAGGTTTAATTGTTTTAGGCGTTTATGAGTTAATTGCTCCACGGCTATTAAGTGCTATTAAGGCAAATGTAAAAGGTGACAAATTGTCATCTATTGAGCGATAATAGAATAAAATATTATATCTAAAAAGAGGAGGTGAATACCTCCCTTTTTTTTGATATAATAGGAAAAGATTAAATGGGAATAATAGTTAAAAACGAAGAGACTGTAAGTGAAAAGGAGCGGACGAAGGGATGAAACGGATAATTTATCTTATTTCTTTTATTTGTGTAGCCGTAGGGCTATATTATTATGTTAATCAAATAGCCCTTCAGTCGAATAAGGTCTTACGGGTATGGGTTAATGAATCGGACTACGAAGTGTTAAACGCTTTAACCCCCGCCTTTGAAGAAGAGCATGACGTGGAAATTGAATTAAGTATTATTTCGTCAGATAAGGTGATATCTACTTTACCGTTATATCAAAATTCTAAGGAGTGCCCCGATATTATTACTGTTTCACACACACTGATTTCTGAGTTAGTGGCAATGGGTGCGATTAGTCCATTAAATGATATTTTTGATTCATTTAATATTCTACCGACAGTAAAGTCCGCTTTTAAAGTAAAGGGAGATTACTATGGGGTTCCGTATAACGCCCAAACGGATATTTTATTTTATAATAAGGATGTATTTAAAAATGGAATTGGCTCTTTTTCTCAATTATTAGGCACCGATGCTTCTTTAGCTATTGATTATCAAAGTATTTACCATATAAATCCGTTTATAACTGGATTTGGGGGGTATACAATAGGTGTTGATAATTTTGGTGATACTAATTTTTATGATATTGGATTAAACAAGGATGACTCCATTCGAGGATTAGCTGCAATGTTTTACTTATTGGATAAATCATTAATTTATCAAAACGAATTCGATGTTTATGAAGCGTTTATTAATAAATCAGCAGATTTATTAATTGCACCTGCCTCATTAATTCCATCTTTAAAAGAAGTATATCAGAATTTAGGATATCAGGCTATTCCCAATTTTATAGATGATGTTTTACCGTATACGTATACAAAAATTGATACATATCAAATCACAAGTTACGGAAAAAATAAAGAAATGGCTATTGAATATTTAAAGTATTTATTAACGGAAGATGCAGCTAAACTTCGGTATGAGGTAACTGGTGCAATTGCACCTGTAGATTATGAAAATATTATATCTCAAGACGAGTATTATAGTGTGGTGAAGAAACAGTTGCATCGATCGATACCACTTCCGAATCAGATAGAGTTTAGTTATATATACACACCATTTCAGAAGGCAGCTCAACAAATGTTGAGGGTACCTTATCAAATTAAGACGATTATGGATGAAACCACAGAGTGTATTAATCAGGAATTAGAGAAGGTTATTCATTAAAAATAAAGAGTCGCTAGATTAAATGCGACTCTTTATTTTTTTTAGTGAATGAATCAGTTTTTAAGTTACCTGTGTTTGATAAGCATTTTTAATTTCTACTCCTCAGATAGAATTTTTTATATTTTACTTTTAGCTTTCCTTCAATAGAACCAAAGCTAAAAGTATGTAAAAAAAGTATAATCCATGAAAAAAATTTAATTTTATCTCTAATATAGAAGAAAAAAAACGATAAAGACACATTTTAGACACAACTATATGGAAGAATGAAAAGAAGAGAGAGAAGTAAAATAAAAATTATTTTTATTTATAAATTCTAACAGTCACCAAGACTAAAAATTACCTTATTATTATTTTTAATAAGGCGCGGAGGTCGTAATGATATGAAGAAAAAGATTACAGGGGCATTATTTGTCACTATGTTTTTAATAGGAAATAGGCAAAAAATTGTAGAAGCATCACCAGTAGCAACTCAAAATGTTGTTTATCGTGTGTATATAGATGATGAGGCAGTTGGTCTTATCACAGATAAAAATGAATATGATTCTTTAATTAATGAGCAAAAAGAAGAGCTATCTAAGCAGTATGAAAAACAGACAATTATTAAATCGCCAACAAATGTTCGACTAGAAAAAGAGGTTACATTATTGCCTTTAAATACAATTGATAATGAAGCGGCTTTAGAAGCTATTGCGCAAAAAGCAAATTTTCAAGCTTCAGCGTATAGAATTTCAATTGGGGATGAACAGTTTGTTGTAGAGGACGCAAATGTTGTCTCTAATACATTATTAGAACTTATGACTCATTATACAGGAGTAGAGGATATTCAAAAAATTATGGATATTGAAAAAGAAATTACTCCGTTAACAGAGAATGGATCACAATACATCGGAGCAAAAGTTTTAGAGTCAGTAAAAGTAGGAACAGAGTATGCTAATTTAGATAACATTTTAAATAAAGAGGAAACACGTCGAATGGTATTATATCGACAACCTCAACCTCAAAAAACTGTCGTATTTAATGAAGATTCGTCTCTTGAGGAGATTGCCAATGTTAATGGATTAACGGAAGAAGAATTAATCTTATTAAACCCGCAAGTAAAGGATTTATCATGGAACGAATTGCTAAACATGGAATTAGATGTTACTCCGTTAAATCCAATGATTGTTGTTGAGACAGAAAAAGAGCAAGTAGATATCATTGAAACTCCTTATGAGACAGAATATATCGATGATAATACTCTATTACAGGGAGAAACGACCGTTCAACAAGAAGGACAAAATGGACAAAACTTAAAGCGTATGAAAATTGTTTATGAAAACGGGAAGCAGTCTTCTTTAGAAGTTGTAGAGGAGTCACAATTATCAGAACCAATTAAACAAATTATTGTTCGTGGAACAAAAGTTATTTCTGGTGTAGGAAGTGGAAATTGGGTATGGCCTACGACTACTAAAACAATTACGTGCGGATATTTATGCTACAGTGGTCATTATGCAATTGATATTCAGGCCTATATTGGTCAACCCGTTTACGCCGCAGATAGTGGGGTCGTGATTAGTGCAGGATATAGTAATGGATACGGTAATAATGTTTTAATTGATCATAAGAATGGATATTATACGCGTTATGCTCACCTAAATTCCTTAGGAGTTTCTACAGGTGATAAAGTTCAAGCTGGACAAACAATAGGAGAAGCGGGTAATACTGGAAATTCGACAGGACCACATTTGCATTTTGAAATTCGTCCTGATACAGGAAGTCAACCAAGCTATGCACCTAACCCATTAGATTTTTATTAATTATAGTATGAAACCTTTAATAATTATTATACATCCGAGTATAATAGTTATTAGAGGTTTTTTTGTTAGGTTGGATGTAGTGAATTTGTATAAACTCAAGCGTGTTATTGACAAATAATAGATGAATTGATATATTAAACTACATATAAAAATAGAAAATTATAGGAGTGTGAATTGCTTTGGACCCGTCCATGTATTACGTGATACTTGTTATCATGATTATTTTATCAGCGTTTTTTAGTGCATCAGAAACAGCGTTTTCGAGCGTAAATTTAATTCGTTTACGTCAATATGCTGAAGATAACCGACCAGGAGCTAAACGAGCGTTAAGTGTGGCAGAACGTTTTGACGAAGTATTGTTAGCAATTTTGATAGGGAATAATATTGTAAATTTAGCCTCTGCCTCACTTGCAACGATTGTCGCAACGGAAGTGTTAAATTTAGGTGCTTCGGGAGCGCCAATTGCGACAGCCGTTATGACTGTGCTAATTATTATTTTTGGAGAAATCTTGCCTAAATCGTATGCAAAGGAAAACGCTGAGTCTTTAGCGCTATCAATTGGTACTGTTTATTATTATATGATTAAAATAATGAAACCAATAATCCTTATTTTTATGGTATTAAAGGACTTTGTAGCTAAATTATACAGTAAAAAAGAAGATGAGCCTTCTGTTACTGAAGATGAATTAAATGTAATCATTGATACAATGGAAGAAGAAGGCGTATTACAGCAAGATGAGGTAGAAATGCTTCAAAGCGTTCTTGATTTGAGTGAAACCTTTGTTAAAGATATTATGACCCCTCGGGTAGACGTCATAGCCGTAGACGTTCACGATTCTACTGAGAGAGTTAAAAATGTGTTCTTTGAGGAAAAGTATTCGCGTATTCCAGTATATGATGAATCACGAGATAATATCGTGGGGATATTATATGAACGCGACCTATTTTCTGCAATCATTGAACACGGTTCAACGGATGATGTTTTAATTGCAGATGTTATGCGAGATCCTATGTATGTCTCTTACACAATGCGTGTTTCTGATTTACTCACTCGTTTACAATTAGAAAAACAACATTTAGCAATTGTAGCGGATGAATATGGAGGAACGGCCGGATTAGTTACAATGGAAGATGTATTAGAAGAGGTTGTGGGGGAAATTTACGACGAACACGATGAAGAAGAGCAATATGTGGTAAAAAAAAGCGAAACACTCTATGAAGTAAAAGCAGATATCGAATTAGACGAGCTTTTTGATATTATGAATATTGACTTAGATATTCCGGAAGATGCATATTCATTAGGCAGCTGGATGTATTCGAAAATAGAAGATATTCCTGACATTGGAGATATGTATCAATATCATAATTTAGTATTTACAATTATTGAGGTGGAAGATCGTCGGATTATGAGAGTTAAAATTGAAATTACAGAATCTGAAGAATCAGCGAATGAATAAAGAAAGAAGTGATTTAGGAGTAAAATCCTAAATCACTTTTTTCATAATTGATATAATTTCCTAATTAAAGGTTGACATTTTTTGAAGTTAACGGTAAAATGATTAAGTCGCTAAAAGAGCGGTGGAAAAGAAAACAAAAAAAATAAAAGTGTTTGACAAAACGAGTTGAACCTGATAAACTAGAAAA
>DKYS01000038.1:0-3152 GCA_002493395.1 Turicibacter sp. UBA7094
TCAGATTAAAGAGACAGATTTACCGTTTATTTTTGATCGTTTTTATAAGGGAGATAAGGGTCAATCAGGACTTGGATTGGCGATTGTGCAAAGTATTATTGTAACGCATCAAGGAATGATTGAAGCGCTGAACGTTGAGGGTGGTGTTTGTATGAGTGTGAAGTTACCTTATGTGAAATCTTCTAATAAGCGACGATCAAATGAAGTGAAGAAAGGCTAGGCCATGAGTGGCTTGGCCTTTTTTTATTGGTGCGGGATATTCCTTAATTGGGAGTACGTTTTCATTGGGGAATCTTGTATAAAATTCAAAATAATTATTTGTTTGATTAGGAAATTTAAGTTAAAATATAGGGGTAAGTAAATTAGGATAAGGTGGGAGTATACTCATGATTAATCGTTATTCACGCCCTGAGATGGCGGCTATTTGGACAGAACAGAATAAGTTTGAAGCTTATTTAAAGGTTGAGATTTTGGCTTGCGAGGCCTGGGCTCATTTAGGGCATATTCCGATGGAGGATGTTGAGAAGTTATGGAAAAATGCTTCCTTCGATCTTAATCGAATTTACGAGATTGAGCAGGAAACTCGTCATGATGTGGTTGCTTTTACGCGCGCGGTGAGTGAAACGTGTGGTGAGGAGAAGAAGTGGGTGCATTATGGATTAACTTCGACTGATGTTGTTGATACGGCCAATGGATATTTATTAAAGCAAGCAAATGATATTTTACGTGAAGATTTAAATCGTTTTATTCACGTGTTAGGTGAGAAAGCGAAGAAGTATAAACATACTGTTCAAATGGGACGTACGCATGGAGTTCATGCTGAGATTACGACATTTGGATTAAAGTTAGCGTTATGGTATGAAGAAATGAAGCGAAATCAGGCGCGCTTTGAAGAGGCGGCTCGTGCAGTTGAGTGTGGTAAAATTTCTGGTGCAGTTGGAACGCATGCTAATATTCCGTTTTTTGTACAAGACTATACATGTGAGAAATTAGGAATTGAATCAGCTAAGATTTCGACACAAACGTTACAACGTGATCGACATGCTGCATATATGTCAGCGATTGCCTTAATTGGGGCATCAATCGAAAAAATGGGTGTTGAAATTCGTCATTTACAACGTACAGAAGTTCGTGAAGCTGAGGAATTTTTCCGTAAAGGACAAAAAGGTTCTTCAGCAATGCCTCATAAACGTAATCCAATTGGTTCTGAGAATATGGCGGGATGTGCACGTGTATTACGTGGATATATGGTAACTGCATATGAAAATATTGCATTATGGCATGAACGTGATATTTCACATTCATCAGCAGAACGTATTATTATGCCAGATGCAACGATTTTACTTGATTATATGTTAAATCGTTTTACGAATCTAATTGATAATTTAACAGTCTATGAAGAGAATATGCTAGAAAATATTAATAAAACACATGGTGTTATTTTCTCTCAACGTGTGATGTTAAAATTAATTGAAAAAGGGTTTGTTCGTGAACAGGCTTATGATCTTGTTCAACCTAAAGCGATGCAAGCTTGGGAAAATCGTCAATCATTCCGTCAATTATTAGAGTCTGATGAAACGGTGATGAGCCATTTAACAATGGCAGATTTAGATGACTGTTTTGATCATACGTATCATTTAAAATCAGTCGATGGAATTTTCAAACGATTAGGATTAGAATAGGTAGTTGGAAGAATTATTTGTCGTCCATAAAATGAATGGATGTTTTGTGATTTAGAATGATTTTTTAAGGTGAGAGATTAAAATAAAAATGTGGATAACTTATTAGAGAAGTTATCCGCATTTTTATTTTTGAACCGTGATGATATTTATTAATAATTTGTTGCACGAATTTCAAAGTGTGCTTGGTCGTAACCACAGACCGGACATTTTTTAGGTGCTTTTGTCCCGAAATGAATGTGTCCACACTCTTGGCAAATCCATGCTGTCTCTTCTTCTTGTGCAAAGACTTTATCTTCTTCAAGGTTTTGTAATAATTTTAAGTAACGTTCTTCGTGTTCTTTTTCAATTTTACCAACCATTTCAAATAGGGCTGCAATACGTTTGAATCCTTCTTCACGAGCTTCTTGTGCAAAGGTTGCATACATGTCTGTCCATTCGTCATGTTCTCCCGCTGCAGCGTCTCGTAAATTTGTTTTAGTATCGGCGATGTCTCCTTCGTGTAAGAATTTAAACCAGAGTTTAGCATGATTCATTTCATTATGGGCTGTTTCTAAAAATAAATTTGCAATTTGCTCATACCCCTCTTCGCGAGCTTTGGCTGCATAGAACGTATATTTGTTTCGAGCCATAGATTCCCCTGCAAATGCGTGCATTAAGTTTGCTTCTGTTTTAGTTCCTTTTAAATTTGTCATAATTATTCCCTCCGAATTGGTGTTATTTAAAATAGTACCTGGCAGTACAATAACCTATTGGCTAATAAAAAGCAACAAGCAACCGTGAATTATTTTATAAATAAGCTTTTAATGAGATTGACTATTAATTAGAGGGAGGCAAGGTGATAATTTTCATCAAAAGTTAAAGGTTTGTTCGAAAAATTTTACTTCTTAAAATGATTTTTGGTTATTAAGAATAAATTTTGATTTTATTTGACTGACGAGTGAAATATTGATATTATTTTAATGAGATCAGTATGGAGTGGTGTGATTCGGCAGCCCACTATATAAAAAAATAAAGCGTCGAAAAAAAGAGCCTGCGGGCTCTTTTTTATATTTTTATTAAATACATATGCTGGCAGATGAATATAAAAAGAATAATTAGCGTCAAACCAGCTAAAGAGACGTTTAATTTTTTCATTTTTCGTGGTCCAACATCCGGGGCAAACCAAAATAAGTTGTCCATGATGTTAAATAAGGTTTGAATTAGATCATCGATAAATTCCATTGTGAGCTCCCCTATTTTGGTATGTTAGAATTATATTATATGTGGAAAAACTTTAAAAAAATGTCGTAATAAAGAAGTAATTTTAAAAAGAATAAAAATAGTTCACTAATTTGGGAGTAGTTAGACGGAAATAATAAATGTATAGATTTAATTCGCCAAAATATTTAGTGAGAGTGTATATTTATTAATAGTTGAGGGAAAGATAGTTATGTAGAGTTTTACGGAAAGGTTATTGAGTGGCCATGAAGT
>DKYS01000038.1:3541-4289 GCA_002493395.1 Turicibacter sp. UBA7094
GTTTCTATGGCGATGCACTTTTTTAGTTTAATTACAGTTCCCAACGGTGATATAAGGAATGAAATAAGATTTATCTGAAATAATAAATTTATAAAATAGGATGTAAACGATGAATAAATTAAAAGTAGCGGGGAATGATAGTAGTGTAGAGTTTTACGGAATGGTTATTGAGTGGCCGTGAAGTGCTCAGATGATAGTTAGTAAGAGCTAAATGTTAGAGTTGATGTTTAGTGATTAATGACTATTAGGAATTCTACGAATAAAGTGCGTTGTTGTAGGAAATAGTTTCTATAGCAATGCACTTTTTTTAATTTGACTACACTTACCGACTGGGATATAATGGATGAAAAGTTAGGGGAGTGATACTGATGAAATGGATTAACTTTATATTGATTTGTTTAACCATTTTTATTGGGGTATCTATCTGGATGGGATACACAGGGAATATTCCACTTCTATTTTTAGTTGTAGCGGGATCGCAGGTGGTTAATGGATGGAATAGATATAGTAAAAATAAAGTAGAAGCTAGTATTTTATTTTTGTTGGCTTTATTTTTAATTATTGTTGCTATAAATTTATAAAATAAGACGGGAATAATGAATAAATTAAAGGTAGAGGGGAATGATAGTAGTGTAGGGTTTTACGGAATGGTTATTGAGCGGCCGTGAAGTGCTCAGGTGATAGTTAGTAAGAGCTAAATATTAGAGTTGATGTTTAGTGATTAGTGGCTATTAGGAATTCTACGAAT
>DKYS01000038.1:4365-4494 GCA_002493395.1 Turicibacter sp. UBA7094
AGAGAATATGAGTTGGTTATTTATTGTGTTTGTGGCACAATGGAGTTAGTAGTTTGTTAGGAGGGATTGTTTATGAAAGATCAGTCTATATTTGAGGTGTTAACCCAAGAGTTAAAACGTCAACGTGAA
>DKYS01000038.1:4571-5251 GCA_002493395.1 Turicibacter sp. UBA7094
GTTTCTATGGCGATGCACTTTTTTTCTATTAAGGTAGAATTGAAATTTTTCTGGCATATATATTAGGGGTGAAATGTAAGAGAATATGAGTTGGTTATTTATCCTGTTTGTGGCACAATGGAGTTAATATGTTGTTAGGAGGGATTTTTCATGAAAGATCAGGCTATATTTGAGGTGTTAACTCAAGAGTTAAAACGTCAACGTGAAAATGTTGAGTTGATTGCCTCTGAGAATTATGTATCACAAGAAGTGATGGAGGTTCAGGGATCTATTTTAACGAATAAGTATGCAGAGGGGTATCCATCTAAACGATATTACGGTGGATGCGAATTTGTTGATTGTGTGGAGGATATTGCACGTGACCGTGCTAAACAATTATTTGGAGCGAAGTTTGTTAACGTTCAACCACATTCGGGGTCGCAGGCGAATATGGGGGCTTATCGTGCGATTTTGCAACCAGGGGCAAAAGTTCTTGGAATGAATTTGAGTCATGGGGGGCACTTAACGCATGGGCATCCGCTTAACTTTTCAGGAAAAGATTATGAATTTTATGAGTATGGAGTGGATGAAAAAACGGAAATGATTGATTATGAAGCCGTTCGTCAAATTGCTCTAGAAGTTAAGCCTCAGTTAATTGTTGCAGGAGCATCAGCGTATCCTCGGACAATTGATTTTAAAAA
>DKYS01000047.1 GCA_002493395.1 Turicibacter sp. UBA7094
GCGATACGGTCCGATGGCCACCGCCTTTAAACGTTCTGGAATCGTTGCCACAATGTCTGCTGAAAGGTAACGCGAATCCGTTCGAGGATAGGTTAACACTTTGTGGTGCTCATACAATTTTTGCATAATTGACAAGGTCTCTTTCGCCGAAAAACCAAAAATTTTATTCGCATCCCGCTGTAATTCTGTTAAATCATACAGTCCTGGCGCATAGACTTTTTTCTCAGCCTTTTTTATCTCAACAACTTGTAACGGCTGACCTTTCAGTTGGATTAACAACTCATTAATTTTTTGCTCGTCAAACGTTTGCGTACTTTTCGATTTTCCTTCTTGCCACGTCCATTTCACGGATGAGCTAATCGCTGTTAAACCAAAATAAGGTTTGGGTTTAAATTGCTTAATTTCCTCTTCTCTTTTTAAAATCATCGCCAAGGTTGGGGTCTGCACGCGACCGCAAGAAAGTTGAGCATTATATTTCGTTGTTAGGGCCCGTGTCGCATTCATTCCGACAATCCAATCGGCCTCAGAACGCGCCAACGCCGAAGCGTATAAATCATCATATTTCCGACCATCTTTTAATGATTTAAATCCTTGTTTTATGGCTTGATCCGTCACTGAAGAAATCCATAGACGTTTAAGTGGTTTTTTAACACCCGATTTCTCAATAATGAGACGTGCCACTAACTCTCCTTCACGCCCCGCGTCCGTCGCAATGATAATTTCAGAAACATCCTTTCTTAACAATTGCTCCTTAACCACCTTAAATTGCTTCGCCGTCTTTTTAATCACCACAAATTTAAAATCTTTCGGTAACATCGGCAAATCTTCTAAATTCCACGATTTATATTTCACACCGTAAGCCTCAGGGTCCGCAAGTGTCACTAAGTGACCGAGTGCCCATGTCACGACATAATCTTTTCCTTCTAAATATCCCTGACCTTGCTTCGTACATCCAAGCACACGAGCGATATCACGGCCAACCGACGGTTTCTCCGCTAAGACAACACTTTTACTCATTAATAATCCTCCAAACCTTCATCTTTCACGTTTTTCTCTTATTTTATCACTTCTTAGAGAAAAAAACTATGATTTAAAAAGGACGATTAGCCTTTTAATCCTCCTTATTTTCAACACCAATATTTGACGATTTTTTAGTTGCTATGCTATACTGAGGATACATTTAAAACAAAGGGAGATATACAATGAAACGATGGTTATTTTGGGGCAGTTTAGGTCTACTTCTTCTCGTGCTCATCACTTTTTATTATCTCACACCATTTCCACAACGGGATTCTCTAACTAAAAGCGTCCCCTCCTCTTATTCGATTGAGCAGGAAAATATTTTTGAAACTCAACTTCATAACGAGTGCTCAGCCTTCTCAACCGCCTACGTATTAAGACACTATGGGGAATCTCAGACGGGACTTGAGCTGTACGAAAAATTTGACTATAAGTTACCCTTTTCCGGTTACGTTTTACCGAAGGGAATTTTAAGCTATTTTAAAGATAGTGCCTATGAGGCGACACTCTATCGCGGAACATTTGAGACGTTAAAAAGTCGATTAATCGAGGGAACACCCATTATTGCCTTAGTCGGTGATGGATTAAATTGGCAACATTACATGACGCTCGTTGGGTTTAATGATGATCTTCATGAGGTTTACTTTTTTGACTCGCTTCGACAAGGTGACGAAAACGGTGAGTCACCCGGTAACCGCACGCTATCAACCGATTACTTTTTACAATTATGGGACAATGGACTCCCTATTTTTAATCATATTTATTTTACCATTGAAAAAAGGTAACCCTTTAAAAAGGAAAAGGATTACCTTTTTTTTCATTCATATGCTGTTGTAAGGCTTGTTGTCGTCTGAGTTGATGATCATAAGCAATAAAGAAAACAAGTCCCATTACTACAATACTAATGATACAAAGGATTAAAATCACCTGAATCATCAATGTCATATCCATTGAAATCCTCTTCCTTTCTAAACGGGCTACTCTTACTATCCCCCTTCCGCTAAAGATTATACATTTTTAGGCACATATCCTAACTTTTTCTCATAGACTACTAATAAAAAGCAAATTATGGAGGTGTTTCATGTGAATTCATCAACTCGGGAACAGATTGGGAATCGCACCTTAATCGTCACTATCGTGATGAATGCGGTCTTGACCTTAATTAAGATTGTCATCGGATTCATTGGACACAGTGCGTCTATGATTTCCGATGGTGTTCATTCCTTATCTGATATCATTAGTTCAATCGGTGTCCTTATTGGATTTCGGCTCTCTCAAAAACCTGCCGATTGCTCTCATCCGTATGGTCATGAGAAATTTGAGCCCATTTTAAGTAAGATTTTATCATTTATTTTATGTCTCACCGGACTTTCCATCGGTTACTCCGCCATTGAAACGATTTTATCAAACAGTTATAGTGTCCCAGGATTGATCACAATTTGGGCTGCCCTTTTATCCATTGGAGTTAAAGAATGGATGTATCACTATACGATTTACCAAGCAAAAAAAATTGAATCTACGGCACTCGCTGCCGATGCTTGGCATCATCGAAGTGACTCTCTCTCATCTATCGGAGCCCTCATCGGAATCATCGGAGCTCGTCTTGGCTTTCCAATCCTTGACCCCCTGGCCGCTCTCATCATCACCGCAATCATCTTAAAAGTCTCCGTTCAAATCTTCATTGAGGCAACCAATCAAGTCGTTGATAAAGCAGCCAGCCCACAAATGATTGCCCAAATTAAAGATCAAATTCAGCAAGTGGATGGCGTACTTGCCATTGATTCTTTAAAAACGCGAATTCATTCCAATCGCATTTATGTTGACCTAGAGATTTCGGTCAATCCCACTTTAAGTTTGATTGAGGCACATGCTATCGCTGAAAACGTCCACTATCAACTTGAACAGCATATTCATCAAATTAAACACTGTACCGTCCACGTCAATCCCTTCAAACTTCCAGGTGATCCCCCTAATAAATATCATCTTTTCAAGGAGAACGAAGTTGAAAACCAAATGAATAACTGCAAGTAAGATTAAATGACTCGAAGAAAGAATTCTTAGGATGGACTTTCTTCGAGTTTTATTTTTTTCTCATGAAACTCGTTGCCTTCAAAAATAAAATTCAAAAAAAAGGGAGTTTTCACCAAAATCGTGCTTGACTTGCTTCAACTAGTTGAGCCAAAAAAAAGGACAATAAGTCATCACCTACTGTCCTCTCTCCTCTAAAGGAGTGGATTTTGCTGAACTGGCATCATATAATAAGGCATGATTTGTGTCACTGGACGGCTTTCCCTTGGAACTTGATGCGTCACAACAGGAACCATCGCTAAATACGAAGCTTGCCCTTCTTGATAAGGAACCATATCCGTCGTCACCCAGCGCCCTTGATTTAATGCTGATCTGGCTTGTGGCTGATAAGCCATCATCGGTTGCTGCACTGGCTGATACGCTGGTGCCATTCCTTGATAATACATTGGTCCTGCCTGATAAGTTGGCACTTTCATATACGGTGTCTGATTAGGAATCGTATACACTTGATGCGTTTCTTTTACCGGTTGTTTCCCCTTCCATTCATCAAAATCAGGATATAATTCCTCATCCTCATCTTTTTCCTTTACTTTAGGCTCTTGAAGTTGAGAAGTTGGCGCCATATAACCATACGGTGAATAATTATACCCGCCCCCTTGCGCAACTGAAACCGGCTGAATAACTGGTGAAATAGCTACCGGAGTGGCTTGGGCGGGTACCGGCTGCGTGGC
>DKYS01000111.1:0-1331 GCA_002493395.1 Turicibacter sp. UBA7094
CTTGAAATTCGATGATTAACCGATGCTAGCGCCTCTGCATCACGCTGGGGTTGAGTGACGACTCCCTCGGCTGTTACCTTCACATCCTTCAACGAAGCCTTATTTAATGACTCCTTGACTTTTTCCTTAATAACTTCGGTTTCGACTTGGTAACCTGCCTGTCCTTCCGTTACTTCAAAGTTACCCGCTGAAACCATTGTGAGGGTGGGTTCTTTCTTTTCAACATATAATTCATCAGCAATCGTTTCAACCCATCCATCAACTAATGACTCGTCATAGTTATAATCAATGGAATATTCTTTTAACGGTGCTTCTTTAATTTGTTTCATTTGATCAAACAAATCTAAATCTTTTCCAACAGCAAAAATTTCATCCGCTAGCTTTTCAAGATCCTCTTCAATCGTTAATCCTAATTCATTTAATGTTTTTGTAAACGTCTGATCATCTATTTTAATTTCAATGGTTCGTGTCGCAATTTTTTCAACTTCCTTTTCTAATGCCTGAACTAATTGTTTTTTCGACAGTTCAGAAACATCTTGACCGTTGACCTTAATATTTGGAAATGTCTTCGTCTCATACGCTGAAACAAGCTCTTTTGCTGTATAATATTCGTACCCTCTATAGCCTCCATATAAAAGTCCAACTGTTAAAATCCCAATGGCCCCACCCATTATTACTTTCTTTTTCTTACTCATAACATGGCCCCTTCTATTTTATTTTTAACTCTTTCCTAATCCTTATCTATCATACCACATTCAGAAAATTTTTTAATAATAGTGATTTTTTTGGTTATTTTTTCTAAAAATTCGACTCCCTTTGAACGTCGATTAAATAATTAAAACGCTCTTTTTTGTTTCCTTCAAAACTAATCAGATAATCCCCTTCCCCTGCATAGCTATAGTAATTAAAACAGTTTTGTTCTCGGTCCGGTTTTAATTGAACTAATTGACACGTCACCTCATTATTCATGATAGGTTCATAAAGAATATGCGGGCTTTTTTCATAATCACCAAATTGATAGGCAATTTTAGCCTCGGCTAGACTCTGGGGCTTTAACGCCCATGAATCATAAAAAACAGTCGGAGTTTCAACAGGCATGAGCATTTCCGTCATATTAAAATCTTTTAATAAATAACGATAGTTAAAATGAAGAACTAGCGCTTCCTTTGATTGAGCATAGACATCTTTCACGACCTCATAAGAAGTCAGTGTCACTTGCCAAAGCACACCCGACTCATCTAAAAAAACAATGGGGTCTCCTACTTGGTATATGTTATCACTTTCATAATCTGCCCGATGAATTTCATCCATGATTAAAAGAGGTTCAGAGT
>DKYS01000111.1:1709-4425 GCA_002493395.1 Turicibacter sp. UBA7094
TCAATCCCAACAGAATAATCATCCATGCCTTCATCTCATTCATCCTTTTTATCTTAACTTAATAAATTAAGCCTATCATTAAACCAAACGAATAACAACAAAAAAAATCAAAAAATATTTTCTTCGATTCAACAACAATCCCCCTATTATCTGAACTTTAATTCATCTGCTGTTTTTCTCAGGCATTCTCTTGTCACCCTCTTGTTGCTAAAGACATATATTAAAGTAGAAATTTTAAAAAGGAGGTGATGGCTTTGGCCACACCCGTTACTATTCCAGATGCCGCCTTTTATACATATCTTCATGAGACCCTCGTAGAGAAAGGGATAATCACTCCTGAAACCCTTCAACTTACAGATGACGATCTCGCCCAATTAGATGAACTTGATTATTCTGGAGACGGAAAACCCGTAACACAAAAAATATTAAATCTTGAGGGAATTCAATACTGTGTCAACGTCACAGATATTTATTTTCCTTACAACAACCTGACAACCCTTCCGGATTTGTCTGCTCTCACCGATCTCCAAATTTTGGATTTAAATAATAATCAAATTAACGACCTTTCAAACGTCTCAAATCTTCCATCGAGTTTAACAACTATTCTGTTAAATACCAATCAGATTGCAACCTTACCCTCACAAGATTCGTTCTCACATCTTATTAATTTAGAATCCTTACAGCTTGGCGACAATCAGATATCCGATATTTCAAGTTTAGCAGGACTTCCTAACTCGATTTCACAATTATTATTATTCAATAATCAAATTACCGACTTAAGCGCATTAGCTGGCTTAACCAGTTTAACAGAATTACAACTTTATATGAATACCGACCTAACAGACATTACACCTCTTGCGAATTTAACAAACCTGCAAAAACTCTATATTTCTGACACAAAGGTCACAACAGTTACATCGTTAAAAAAACTAGTGAACTTAACTGAATTATGGTTACATTACAATCAAATTCAATCGATTAACGGTTTAGAAGATATGACAAAATTAACCTTATTAACCCTTAATCAAAACCAGATTCATGATATTTCCCCTTTAAAAGCAGTAACGAATCTTACAATTTTAGACTTATATACAAATGAAATTACCGATATTACTCCCCTTCAAAACATGACTGAACTCCAAACGTTAACATTACACGACAATCAAATATCTGATATCTCGGCACTCGCTGACAAAACAGAGTTGATTTCCCTCACACTTGATAATAATCACGTCTGCGATCTCTCCCCCTTAAAAGGTTCTCCACTCACACAGAAATTTTCCGCCACCAACCAAACCGTCCATCTTCCTAACATCATCCTTCACACGTACCGCCTTATTCTTCCTTATCCCGTTAAAGACCAACATGGCGAGGCTGTTCCTCCAAGCCCACAACAATGGACTTACTACAACGAAACTCCTCATACGATATCATGGGATAATTGCTATGGATGGGGAACTCGAACCTTTAATTTTGAAAATGAGAGTCACACCTTCTCTGGACAAATCCATATTTTTTATCAAACCTTTATCCCTTTAAACCGTCATTATACTTATTATCGTCATTAATGCTATTTAAAGAAAAAGACAGAATAACATTTCACTGTTATTCTGTCTTTTTCTTTATTAATTTAGAGCCTCTTGTGTTTCATCATTTGAATTTAATTCGTCTGCCTGCAAAACACCGTCCACTTGAGTTTGTTCCGTGTCCTTAGCCTCTGGCAATTCAACAGATTCCTCTGTATCCTGTGTCGATTCCGGTAATGATTCGTCTAATGAACTTGAGTCAATATTGGTTGGAAGTGAGTCTTGCTCTTCTTCAACCGTTGGTGCTACTGTTGATTCTAATTCATTGTTATTTGTCTCAGCCTGATTCGAATCTGGGATAGAAACAAATAACTGTTTAATCCATTCACCAAAAGAGGCAAATAAATCTAAAAACCAGTTTCCGATACTTTCTAATAGGCCAGATTCCTTCAAATGCACGCCTGCTTCTTTGAGGCTGTCGGCAATGCTATTTCCGATATTTTTCATTGTATCTTTAATCTCTGAGTAATCAATATCTAAATCATTCACATCTTCCATTAAAGAGGCAACGCGTGCTTTCGTTTCGTCACTTAATTCGACTCCATAATTATTTGTTACATTCGTAATGATTTGACCAATTTGAACTGAATTTGGTGAATCCTTAATGACTTGCTCTTTAATGTCGTTCATAATTCCTGATGCAACGGTTGATGAATCACTTTTTGAATCAATATTATTTGATTCATCGTTTAAAATTTCATCAGCAACCTCTAGCGTTGTATCAATTTCTTCTTTCGCAATAACTTTATTCTCCTCAGAGAGACTCTCACCCATAATTTCTTCCGCACCGGCTAAAATTCCTGCCAATGCTGACTCTCCAGTCACCATAAACGGTGCTGAAACATTAACTTCGCAATTTAAAATTCCTGACGTGATGAGGGCATTCGCAAACATCTCATTCGTGACTAAACTTACGTTTTTCGATGAAACTTGAACCCCTCCTTGATCCGTTAACTTAACATACGCCGATGAATACCAGCCTCCCGTATAATCATCTAACGCATCAGGTGCTAACCCTAATTGCTCAATCGCTGTGGCATTATCAACATAAATAGCTTCCATATCCGCGGGTACCCCGAAATACTCCCGGAGAGCAGCCTCTTCACTCTTTGTTAAACTTGTTCCAAAAG
>DKYS01000002.1:0-2531 GCA_002493395.1 Turicibacter sp. UBA7094
AATACCGAGATGAAATTCTTTCTCGGAATAGTCAATAACAAGCTCCCCTCCATATTTATCAACAATGTATTTAATACTTGAAAGGCCAATCCCGTGTTCCTCAGGATTCACCTTCGTTGTTTGTAGGCGATTTCCTGCAGTCTTAATTTTATGGGCCTTTGAATTGATCAGCTTAAGTACCATGAACCCATTCATCACCTTACACGTCATCCGAATATACTTATCGTCTGTCTGTGCCATCTGCTGACAGGCCTCAATCGCGTTATCGAGTGAGTTCGCAAATAGGGCACAGATTTCAACATCAGTCATAAAATCTAGCTGATTAATGCTGATTTGATCATCAAAGTCAATTCCATATACCCGACAAAGATGAATTTTTTCACTCAAAATAATATCCAGCGCCTTATTTCCCGTATAACGGAAGGTTTCAAATTCGCTAACTTGCTCTTCTAAACCACTAATATATGTCTGCATTTCTTCAATTGTTGGAAGATACTTCAAACAAAGTAAATGATTCCGTAAATCATGATAGACATGACGTAACCGTTGATGGGATTCCTCCATTCGGTCATATTGTTGATAACTTGCACGCATCAATTTATTGATAAGTTCTACCTCAGCCCGTTGCTTCTCCTGCCGGATAATCATATTGATAATAAAAAATAATGAACCAATTGAAACAAGCATCAACACCGTAATGATCATTAATCCGATTGAGCTATAGCGTTCACCAACTGGACGTGTAAAATTATAGCCATAAATCACAAACAGACTCGCCAAATTGGCCGTGACGGGAATTCCAATTAAAAGACTCTCTCTTAATTTAAAATTAAAAGTCAGTTTGAAATATCGTAAACCAATTAGGCTTAGAACCATCAAGGACTTAGAAATAATCATCGCCTGCCCTCTAAGGGGATGGTTGTTTATGACTAGCGTCATATCCTCTAAATGATAGCACATGACTAACACAATAACCGAGACTAACTCGTATGCCATTAAAGCTAAATTAAATAAAAGTGTTACCATCAAACAGTTTTTTAAAGGCTCTTTATATAGCACTTTAAAGATTAGAATTCCTACTATAATACAGCTAACCATTCGAATATTAGGGTCTATTGAAACTATATCCACAAGCCCCATCAACAAAAAGGAACTAATAAAAATCTTCATATTCCTTTTTAAAGAAACTTTATTGTGCCCTAGTAGATTGATTGCAATTAAGAAAAAACCCCAATCCATCCCAATTGTTACGTAATCAATTATCCGCCATAACGTTTCTTGACTTATCATCGTTCATCTCCTAATAATTTTAGCATTGAGAGTTTTAGCTCCTTCATCCGATGTTTACTCACAGGAACCTCATCCTGTTTGATTCGAACTGTATTCACAGATAGCTGCTCAACATAAGCTAAATGAATGAGATAACTATTATGACTCCTAAAAAATGGATATCCACTCAAACGCCTCTCCATCTCTAATAAACTCATCCTAACCTCATAGCGCTGATTGAGCGTATGAATCACCACTCTGGGTTTTTGGGTCTCAATATATAAAATGGAATCGATATCGATTTTATATACAGTCCCCTTATTTCGAATGAGTAAATAGGAGTCTTTCTTCAATAATCTCTCCTCAATACACGGCATAATATGCTTTAATACCTTTTTTTCATCAATTGGTTTTAATAAGTAGCGATAGGCACGCACAACGTACCCCTCTTGCATAAATTCAATGAATGACGTTAGAAAAATAATATCCACTGCTGAATCAAATGAACGAATTTTCTTCGCAGTTTCTAGCCCATTTAATTGACCTATTTTAACATCTAAAAGAAGTAAATCTAAGGTTTGTGGATAAGATGCTAATAACGCTTCACCCGATGAAAATTCATAAATTTCATAGGTTAATTCATATATCTTTAAATATTTTTCAAGTGCCTCTCTCGTCTTTAAACGTACATGTGATTCATCATCACAAATTCCAATTCGAACAATCATCCAATTCTCCCCTTATACTCTCCTGTTACTCTACATATTCTAACATATTTCGACTGCTTTTACTACCTGTTGTGAATAAACAAAAAATCCCTTCTTTCGAAGAGATTTTCTTATTCTTTAATCTTCTACAACACCACCCTCAATGACGAGATTATCCACATCAGCTGCCTCTCCATAAACAGGCGCTAATGTTTGTTCATATGCCCCATGGAAAAATTGTTCTTCACCAAGCGCCCTAATCTCCTCATTAATCCACTCAAGTAACTCTGTATTATCTTTATTTACTGCCGCCGCAATCGTATCGATGTTACCTAGACTCTCAACTCCTACGCTAAAGCCCTCATTTTCAAGCGCCCAAGCCAACACCTCGGTATTATCAGTAGAGAGCGCATCCCCACGCCCATCTAATAAAGCACCATATGCCTCCGTATATTGGTCAAATTTCAACAAATTAACCTCTGGATGGTTTTGTGTAAAGTACGTCTCCGCCGTTGTTCCTTTACTCACAATGAGTGTTTTATTAGCGAGTTGCGA
>DKYS01000002.1:2770-3809 GCA_002493395.1 Turicibacter sp. UBA7094
TGGTTTTGTGTAAAGTACGTCTCCGCCGTTGTTCCTTTACTCACAATGAGTGTTTTATTAGCGAGTTGCGACACATCAGTAATCAGCGCACTATCAGGCGAAACAACACCAAGCGCCACTTTCATATAAGGGAGCGTAAAGTTTACTTTTTCGGCGCGTTCTTTTGTCACTGTGAAATTCGCTAGAATAATATCTACTTTATTCGATAATAAATACTCCACACGACTTGCCGCTTCTACAGGAACATACTCAACTTCAACCCCTAAATCTTTGGCTAATCGATTTCCAAAATAAACATCATACCCTTGATACTCTCCATTAGAATCAACATATCCAAATGGTTTTTTGTCACTAAAGACCCCAATCACGACTTTACCACTCTCTTTAATTTCATCTAATGAACGAACATGAGATTCATCCTTTCCACAAGCCACAACAAAACCGAGACAAAAAACAAGACTCAAAATACTCAATAATTGTTTTTTCATTTTCCATCCTCCTCTGATTCAAAGGTAAAAAGGTTTAAAAATTGTTTCACGCGTTCCGTTTTTGGGTGAGTAAAGAAACTTTCCGGATCACTTTCCTCAATAATTTGACCTTCATCAATAAAAACAATTCGGTGCGCAATCGCACGGGCAAACTGCATTTCATGCGTCACAATGACCATTGTGCTCCCCTCTTTAGCCAATGATAGCATGACGTCTAGCACTTCACGAACCATCTCTGGATCAAGGGCTGCTGTGACTTCATCAAAAAGTAAAATTTTAGGTTGCATACAAAGAGCACGTACAATTGCTACTCGCTGTTTTTGACCTCCTGATAACTCGCTTGGATAAGCATCTTTCTTATGCCGTAAACCCACGCGTTCTAGCAACTGTAAAGCTTCCTCAATGACCTCTTTTTTAGGTCGTTTTTGGGCTTTGACAGGACCAAGAATAATATTATGTAAAACATCCATATGTGGAAATAATTCATAACTTTGAAAAACCATTCCAATCTTTTGACGAACTTGATGCATGTCATTTTTTTTATGACTAAT
>DKYS01000138.1:0-822 GCA_002493395.1 Turicibacter sp. UBA7094
AATAAATTCCCCTGTTCCTGCCACTGCTTTGTTCGTTTAATATTTTTGATGAGGTCCACCTGTCCCTTTAATGTATGTTTCCAATAAGTACCGTCATAATCTGATGCAAATAATTTCATAAAAATCCCCACCTAATTCCTTTTTTACTAACTTATGCAAGCTATCTTACTTTTATTAAAGGATCCCGTCTCTTTTTAGCTTTTGATACTTTATTTTATTTCAATTCATCTCTTTTTAGTAAATAGTCAAATGATTGGAAGAGAAACTTTCATCTAAAACGCCCTAAGTGTAAGTTCTAAATCCGATTAATTTCACCTCATTACCTTTATTATAACATAGTTAAGACGTTGAATCAGCTTTCTACTTTACCCGATACGCCTAAATAAGGAAAACTCCCTTCAAATACAACTTGGCTAGACGCTTACTTCTTTAAAAATCTCGCCTTTGGAGTAAAGGGACTATCCTTAAATAAAAAGAATGATCCCCCACACAAGGGAAGAATCATCCTTTTCATTGTCTTATTTTAAAAAGAAATTAGGGGACGTGTAAAAAATTAAAATCTATTCGCGTTAATACCTTAACTTAACCCAATAAAACGTGTGCAAACCTCTTCCTTTGATGGCATTGCAGGAATAGCTCCTACTTTTTCAACACATAAACTTGCAAGGGCATTAGCAAGTCTAACATGAGAGGCCAGTCCCTTTAAAGACAGTTGTGACAGCAGTGTTTTATTTTGCGAAAGGCTATGTAAGAAACCTCCTAAGAAGGCATCTCCTGCTCCTGTTGTATCTACAACCTGACTGAGATAACCTGGAATCATTT
>DKYS01000138.1:1128-4726 GCA_002493395.1 Turicibacter sp. UBA7094
GCCACCTTCCTTTGTATAAAGATAGGCCCCCTCTTTGCCGAGTGTTATTAAAACAATTTGAACATCTTGATCAACGAGGCACTTCGCAGCAGCCTCTTTGGTTGATTCATCTGTTAAAAGTTCCATCTCCGTATCCGAAATTTTCATCACATCTGCATAAGGAATCATTTGACGCATCATTTCTTTTGCTACGGTTTCACTTTCCCATAACGATGCTCGATAATTTGGATCATAAGAAATAATTGCTCCATGTTCCTTTGCGTACTTCACAGCATAAAAAGTCGTCTCACAACTTGGTTGATGCGTGAGTGAAAGTGACCCAACATGAAAAATTCGACTATTTTGTAAAAATAAGGAGGTACCCCATGGTTAACAAAGGAATGACCACCATGGCCATCAAACAAATTAATCTTAAAAAAGTCTACACCGCCATCTATCATGAAAAAGAGACATCAAAACTACAACTTGTTCAATCCTTACAGATGGGACTTTCTACGGTTAGTCAAAACCTTAAAGAGCTAGAGGAACAAGGACTTATCCTTAAAACGGGTTATTTAGAGTCTACTGGTGGACGACGCGCCCATTTAATCACGATTAATAAACAAGCGAAAACATCAGTTGGACTTGGAATTTTAAAAGATTGCATTCATCTTGTCCACGTCAACTTATACGGCGAAGTCATTCATCGGCAAACCTTTCTTATTCCTTACAAGGATGAGAAAAGCTATTATCAAGCGGTCGGCGAACTCACGCAACAATTCATTGAAAAACATCAAATGAATAAAGAAAACCTTCTCGGGGTCTCTATCGCCATTCAAGGAATCATTTCATCAGATGGAGAATCTGTAAGTTATGGTCCTATCCTTCATAATGATCAAATGAAACGTTCTACTCTCGCAAACTTCATTCCCTACCCTTGTCGCCTAGCGCATGATTCTAAGGCAGCAGCCTATCTCGAATTATGGCATCATCAAACACTCGATAGTGCAATCCTTCTCCTTTTAAACGAAAACTTAGGGGGGGCGATTATGACAAACCGACACGTCCACAATGGGCTACAAATGAGAAGCGGGATTATTGAACACCTTTCCCTCGACAAAAACGGTCCACTTTGTTACTGTGGCTCACGAGGTTGCCTAGAAACCTACTGTTCCATGCATGCCCTGATTGAACAAACGCAAATGGAAATTCCTTACTTCTTTGAGAAGCTGCGTCAAAATGACCCTACCTGTCAAAGCATTTGGAAGAACTATCTCACCCATCTAGCAGAAGCCATCCGGAATATTACAGTTGTCATCGACGGTGTCATCATCATCAGCGGCCATCTTGCTCCTTACTTTACACAAGAGGACATCACCTTTATTTTAAATCAATTAAGTCAAATAGCGCCTTTTCCGCTAACTCATGAACAAATTATTCTTGGAATCGAGGGAGAATATACATCAGCCATTGGCGCAGCTCTTTATAACATCACTGACTTTTTAAATACAACAATGATTTAAAACCTTACCTTTTTTAAAGCGAACATTTTTATCTCGTTGACAACGCCTGAGCACACTGATAAAGAAATGGATAGTGATTAACCAGACTCACTTAATTGATGCAAAAATTTAGTTATTTTAAATTTATCTCTTTTATACTCTTAAAATTTAGGTATATAATAAGTAGTGTATGAAAAGGAGATGTTTTCATGAAGCAATTAATGGAACAAGCACAAGCGATCAAAGAAGAATTAATTCGTTACCGACGAACGTTACATCAAATGCCTGAAGTTGGAGCTACTTTACCCCAAACGAAAGCTTTTGTGATGAATCAGTTAAAGGAATTTGGCTATAATCCTGTGGAGATTTGTGAAAGTGGAATTGTAGCTACGATTGAAGGATCGCCCGGAAAAACATTTTTATTGCGTGCCGATATGGACGCTCTTCCGATTACAGAAACTGCACCTTGTGATTTTAAATCAACAAATGGTTGTATGCACGCCTGTGGTCACGACATGCATACAGCGATGCTACTCGGAGCTGCAAAATTATTAAAACAAAATCAAGACCAAATCGAGGGAACTGTTAAGTTAGTGTTCCAACCGGATGAGGAAGGATTCACTGGAGCTAAGAAAATGATTGAAGCAGGTGTCCTAGAAAATCCGAAAGTAGATGCTGCCATGGCGATGCACGTTCATTCTCAAACACCATCTAATTTCGTTTTATGCGGTCTTGGAACGACAATCGCCGGATGCTACCGTTTTAGAATTGTTGTAAAAGGAACGGGATGCCACGGAGCAATGCCAGAAACTGGAGTTGATCCGATTAATATTGCCGCCCACATTTATTTAGCGTTACAAGAAATTAGTGCACGTGAGGTTTCTCCTGCTAATCCAGTTGTTGTAACGATTGGTAAATTCGCTGGAGGAGATGCTCCTAATGTTATTCCAGAGGAAGTGATCATGGAAGGAACGATTCGTTGTCTTGACATCGATCTTTTAAATCATATTGTCGATCGCGTCAATGAGATTGTTGTTTCAACCGGAAAAATGTTTAGAGGATCAGCTGAATTAATTGAACTTTCTTCTGTACCCCCTCTTAAAAATGATGACCACCTAGCACACGAAATTTCTTCTTATGTCAAAGACTTAATTGGCGACTCTTCTGTTGCCCTATTTGACAAAGGTGGAATGGGTTCTGAAGACTTTGCTTCATACGCCTACCATGTTCCTAGCGTTTACTTACTTCTTGGAGCTGGGGTTGAGCAAGAAAACCCACTATACGGTAAACCAATGCATAATGAAAAAGTATTCTTTAATGAGGATATTTTACCAACAGGTGCAGCGATGCATGCATATAGCGCCATCACCTGGTTAAAAAATAATAAATAAGTAACGAAAAGGAAGCCGATTCATCGGCTTCCTTCTTTTTTTACTCTAATAGCCAAAAAGAAACTCTTTTTGTCCTATTTTTCCTTTTTCAAACATATATTACTAGTGGTCACACATGCTTCATTTAAGGGAGAGGATGAAAAATGGCAAATGTTAGATTTAATGAGTCAAGTTTTTATGTTCCCACAGGTAAATTTCTTATCGCGATAACAGAGGCAAGCACCGCTCACAAAGAGGCTGACCCTCAATCAAAGGTCACGGCTCATCTAGAAAAAGACCAAGTCTTTGCGGTGACAAACGAAACGGCACAACTGTTTAAAACCAAAGTAGGCTGGGTTTTAAAAGATGCCTGTCACGTTTTAGACCAATCATCAAATGAAGTCATTCAACCATTACCTGAGAGTTTTGTCGTGAAAGTCATTAGTAACACGGCTGTTTACACCGAACCTTCGACGACCTCTCATGCAACAACTGTTTTACGAATTGGTTCCTTACCACGCGTCGTTGGTGAATCACATGAATTTTACCAACTCGAACATGGAGGATTTATTCAAAAAAATGGTTGTCGCCATTATTAAAGTCCGATATCCGTCGGGCTTTTTTTATTCCTCCAAATCAAAAGACGCCTCCTTCATCAGAAATGTCCTTGTTCATGTTAACCCAACTGTCCTGGCAATTGAAGTTTTTCTTTTGGGGGAAATTTTTTATCAAATCTTTCGACAGCAA
>DKYS01000114.1 GCA_002493395.1 Turicibacter sp. UBA7094
GTTCAACCGCTTCACCAACGGGCCCTCTCAAAACGACTTTCATAGTTTATCATGCTCAAAAACTTTTGTCAAACTCTTTTTTGTCTTTTTATTTTCGACGTTTTTTGTCGTTTTTCGGAACTTCTTAATATTATCATCTCTCGCCATCTTTGTCAAAACTTTTTTTATTTTTTTCAAAAAAAGTAAGCCCATTAAGACTTACCTTTTTTGAAAAGATGAAATAAGTAAGGATATCCCGCAAAACAATAAAAGGATAAAATAACACCACATATAAACTGAAAAAACATTCCCTCAAAAGGCAAATGAGTGAGAACTATCTTTAAAAGTAATACTGTTACCATTCCTACGACAAACCGAATCCCTCCACTAATGACTCCTCGATTTGTCTGAAACATCACGTATTTTTTCTCAAAAGCCACACCGACGATAAATCCTAGATATTCCCCTACTGTACGAGCTGGATGATGAGGAAGTAATAAAAGGAAGGGTAAAAATAAAAGTAACGTTAATAAATAAAGCATACTTTTATTCTCTACTTTTACAAATAACCGATACGTGTAGTAACTAATCACTAACCCAAATAAAATCCCACACACCACATCTTTAGGATAATGGACTCCTAAATATAACCGAGATAATCCGATAAGTAACACAAGAAGAAGCAACAGAATAGCAGCTTTATACTTTCTCAAGACGAGATAGACGGCCCCGTAAGTAGAGGCAGCCCCCTGTGAATGACCACTTGGAAAAGAGCTGCCTGTTGCCGTGAAGACCCTAAGAGACCGTATCCCCTCTTCCCCAATCGGTCTTTTCGCTTTAACAATATTTTTAACTGTATGATTGAACATCAAGTTCGTGTAAAAAGAATAGCTCACATATTCCCCCAATTTCTTATCAATACACCAGTAAATTACCAAAATAAACATAACCTTAAACAGGCTCTCTCCAAATTGAGTAATAAACTCGAATAATTGATCTAAAAAGGGAGTATGGAAACTTTGAATAAAACGAATAATCTCTAATTCCATAACTCCGCTCCCCATTCATTTGTTATTTACTATGAATATCTACCTCTATATTATTTTAAATTTCATCGTTATAGAACGACTTTTTATCATTTCTTATCAGTTTTATCTGCCTCTAGTGCTGATAGAATTCTAACATTCCTCCTACCACATTAATGACATCATAGCCTAAACGCTCTAGATACTCTGTGACACGTTCCGTCCTTGCCCCAGAACGACAAATTAAATAATAACTATCCTTCTTATTTAAATAGGCCTCCGGTTGTTGAATTAATTGATTCATTGGAATATGTTTAGCCTGTTTCAGCTTCGGCAATGTACTAAACTCTATTGTTTCCCTAATATCAATTAAATGAATTGTATCTAACTGTTCCTTTAAAGACTGAATACTGATTGATTTCATACTGCATCCTCCCGCTACATAAAGTAAATAATCCACTTTCTTACAACACCTTTCACACATGGGCGCCTCCTCTAAAACCCCACCGTGACTTTGTAAGCCAAAACTTCTATTATTTATTATAAACTTCATTTTATATAAGTCCAGATAAGTTTTTTACATCTGAAAAAATTATAGCAAACGTCCCTCGCATACCTTTGGTAGAGTTATTATAGAGAAGTATCCAGAATCAGAAAAATGTCTGTTGAATTTAAAAAAGAGTCGACATTTCGTCGACTCTTCTAAATTTCTTCTTTATTATAATTTTTGAACGCCAGAAGCTTGAGGTCCGCGATCTCCTTGAGTCACTTCAAATTCAACTTTTTGTCCTTCTTCAAGCGTTCTAAACCCGTCTCCTTGAATTTCTGAGAAATGAACGAATACTTCATCACCACTATCTGAAGTAATAAATCCGTATCCTTTATCTGCGTTAAACCATTTTACTGTTCCTGTTGCCATTTTGAAAAACCTCCAAAATATAAATATTAAATCTATTAATTAGTTACCTTCATTTAAAAGCAATATCTTTAATTTATATAGGTTGAGATATGTTTTAAGTGTTATGGAACTATCATTTATAGCATACCACTTTTTAAAATTTATATACTTTAATTCAAAATTTTCGTTCAATAAAATGACATTCTCTTTGTGACACCGAACAATATCTCTTTACATCATAAAAAAAGATGATTTCCATGAAGCATGAAAATCATCTCTTAAGTTTAAGGGAAAGCCTTAATTAAAACTATATTCTTCTAGCATTGATAAATTATTCTGCTTGTTCTTCAACAACTGGCGCCACTACCCCATATTTTTGTTTTAAATTATTGTCAAAGTATTGGTAATAGCGTGTTAAAATACGTCCATTATATAGTTTGCGGTTTTTATCGGCTTGACGACCGAATGCTTTTTCAAATTTTGAAAATGAAGTTAAGATATTAAAATCCCATGTTGAGAGTTTACGTTTCATCATTCCGATTTTTTTATTTAATTTAAATACTTCATCTTCCTCACCTAAACGCTCACCGTATGGTGGGTTCGTAATCATATAAGCATATTTATAGTTAGATGAGAATTTATGGAAGTCTAATTGGTGGAATTCAATTTCTTTAGCGACCCCTGCCTTCTCAGCATTTTGGCGTGCTGTTCGTAAAACTTGTGGGTCAATGTCATATCCAAACATACGTAATGAATTATTTTTGATTGCTTTTTTCGCACTGTCGCGAACTTGTTCAAAAATTTCTTCATCCATTGACGGCCACTCTTCACAAACGAACTTACGATTCAATCCAGGTGCAATATTATTTCCAATGAGGGCCGCTTCAATTAAAATCGTTCCTGATCCACAGAATGGATCCACTAATAAACGTTCTGGCTTCCAACGAGATAATAAAACGAGTGATGCCGCTAACGTTTCTTTTAATGGAGCTTCTCCTGCAAATTCACGATAACCGCGTTTATGTAATCCTGGTCCTGTAGTATCGATCGTTAATGTTACTACATCTTTAAGAAGTGCTACCTCTATCTTATAGACTGGTCCATCCTCTGAAAACCAATCTTGATTATAAGCACGTTGCATGCTTTTTACGACCGCTTTTTTAACGATGGCCTGACAATCCGGAACACTGTGTAAGGTTGATTTAATCGATTTTCCTACGACATGCATTTTTCCGTTAACAGGAATATATTGACTCCAATCAATTGCCTCTGTTTGGTTAAATAAATCTTCAAAGGTAGTGGCTTCGAATTCTGCGATATTAATTAACACGCGATCTGCTGTTCGGAGCCAAGTATTCGTAATGGCGATATCCATTTCGTCGCCTTCAAAGTGAACCTTTCCATTTTCTAAACGTAAATCTTCATATCCAAGTTGTCTTAATTCTTTTGCCGTAACAGCTTCAATTCCAAACGTGGTGGTTGCAATTAATTTATAATCCATATTTCTATTTCTCCTTATCTTAAAGTAATGATTAACTGACGCCATTCATTACTGGGATATCGACCTATTCATTCTAATTCTCTTGTCTTAAAAATTTGTTGTATTAATAGTTAATCCGCGCATAAAATGTCATTTTTAAGTTTATCATTAATCTTTCCGTGTGGCAATAATTATCTTTTTATGTCTAACCATGAAATTCCTAAGGCATTTAAACTCTTTTTCCTTTGAAAAAGAGGACGATGGATTTCCTTATTGATGATAAAATTACATTGATCAAGAGCAATTCCTTGATTTCTCAACTTATAAAACTCGTGAAAAATCATCAACTTACGTAGTATATCTTAGACCATTTCCGATAAATTCATTCGTTCAATTCCCCGTTTTTAACAAATTAAATCTCTTTTAATCAAAGGGACACCCTAATCTTCACCTCATTAACTCGTATCTTTTCAAGAATAAGAAAAACCATTCAAACAGGGTTGAATGGTTTTTCTTATTTAATTTTAATGGCTCCGTTTACTTCCTTCGTGTAAGGAATTTTATTTGTATCTAAAAGATTAGTTAAAGATAAAACAATCTGATTTCCCACTTCATTTTGATCGCTAACAAATTGGTTATAAGCTTGCATCACTTCTTCCGTTACGGATTCATTTCCTTCAAGTTTTGTAATTAATTGGTTTAAGCTCGTGAGTTTAAGATTCAATAACCGTCCCATTTCTGAAAATTCTTCCCCTTCAGTGGCAACGAGTTCTTGCGTTTTGGTCGTTATATTTTTTTGTTTTTCTTTTAGCTCTTCAAGGTAAATGGTAGAAAAGTTATTGGCACTCATATGCTCTGATAAACTTTGGTTAACCTCATTATGTAAGAGCATCAACTCATCATATTGGTTAATATAATCTGTCACGGCGTTGTTCGTCGACAGTCCTAAAAATTGATTCACGCTCTCTTGTGGGAGAATCCCTCCGACATAAAGAACGGTCAGTACCACAACCACTAAGGGGATTCCCACTAAAATTCCACGTAAAACATCCGCAAATGAATTTTGACCAGATAGCGTAATATCTGCCATTTGGGTCCTTTTTTTATTCGCTTGATACGGAGATTGGGATTTGCGATTCATCGTGTGCGTATAGCCTGTATTCTTTCTACCTAAGTCGTGATTTGCCCGATATTGGTTAGCATCTACCGTATATTGATAGCTCCTTACTTCATTCATCGTTTGTTGTTCTAACTTTAATTGCTCTTCTTCTCTCCACTGCTGGTACCAATTTCGATAATATGTTTTATTTTTTGTACTCATCCATTTTGTTGCAAGACTCCTGACTTGCAACTTCCCCCCTTTCAAATTAGCTATTGGCGTCCGTGATGTATCCCCGTCATGGTACTAGAAACATACGCGATTTTAAGGTCTTGTATGATAGAATCAAGATAAATTTCGTTCGACTTTTAATACTTAATATTTGTAGTTGTCTGTTAAATTTTATATAATGATAATGTTTATTTAAACGTTCTAACGACGGCAATAGTTTTAATTGTTTGATTAAGGAGGATTTATGGAACAAAAAACATTACGGAAGTTTTTATTTTTAAATTTTTTAATTATGTCTGTTTTTAACTTTGCCCACCCTGTCACTCCCCGACTCATTAATGAATTAAAATTACCCTCTTATATGTTTGGGCTTTTTTTTGCGCTGATGTCGGCGGGAAGCTATATCTTCTCACCCATCTGGGGAAGTCTATCGGATTACAAAGGGCGTAAGAAGTTTTTGATGCTCGGTGTTTTAGGGTATGGACTGGCCCAATTGGGATTTGGTCTGAGTCAATCAGCTTTGATGATTTCTATCTTTAGAGTCTTAGGTGGAATTTTAAGTGTCAGTTATGTCGCAGTGGTCATGGCTTGCATCAGCGATTTGTCATCTGCAAAAGGTCGAGCCAAATCATTGGCCTATTTAGCGGCAACAACCTCAATGGGAGCAGCTGCCGGTTCTAATATTGGCGGATGGCTCGGAGCCACTCACTATCAAAATAGTTTCATTGTTCAATTTATCTGTTGTATTTTATTAACGCTCGTTCTCTTCTTTTTAACGGACGATACATTGGCCCATAAAAAAGAAGGAAAAACAACCCTCTCATTGAGTCATCTGACGTTTAAAAAATCAAATATTGAATTTACTCCGATGTTGACCTCACTTATTTTAACGGTCGCTTTGATGAATATCACAACCACGGCGTATAATTCAACGATCGGATATTTCGTCGAATCTGATTTAAAGTTACCGACGCAATTAAACGGTCTTATTCTAAGCGTCGTTCCCGTCTGTGCGGTTTTAGGAAACTTCTTTATTAATCCACGCTTAGCTAAAAAATATGATGAATTTAAGACATTAATCGTCGTTGTTGGATTAACGGCACTATCGTTGCTCATCTGGTCATGTACCTCTAATCTTGTGATTACCGGTCTTTGCCTCATCACGTTCTTTATTGCGATGCCTTTAGCTCAACCGATTTATCAAAGTATGATTTCTAAACAAGCTAAAAATAATGCGGGTGAGATTATGGGAATACAAAATTCATCGCGCTCTGTTGGGATGGTCATCGGATCGTTAAGTGCTGGATTTTTATATGATTTAGGTAGTAAGTTCCCGTTCTTTATGGGAAGTTTAACCGCCTTAATCGCTTGCTTCATCTTACTTTTACAATATCATCGATCAAAAAGACATTAGGATACCTAATGTCTTTTTCCGTATTCATAACGCTTTGTAATCTCTTGCTCACTTAGTCCAAGCTCTAAAACACGATTTAATTTGTTCACACAGTAAGGATTAGGAAGATACTTAGGTGATTGAAAAATCCAGGTATCGTCGAGTCCTAATAGTTGGCAAACGGCAAACGCAATCGCCGATGATCTCGATTCCCCTGTTGAACAATGAATAACAATCGTTTCTACCTCTTCTACATGATCTAAAATAAACGTACGGATTTTTAGACAATCACTATCTGATAATAAGGTTTGGTGAGCATCCACCTCTTGAATATCATCAAACCGGAGTGAAATCATATCAATGATGCGAGGATTGTTATAAAAATTTGGTGTTGGCGTATGCGTGCCAAGAATTGAAATAAGTAAAGTTACCTCCATCCATTGATTATAGCTCCACTCTTCCGCCTCTTTTTGTCCCATAATTTTAATTTCCATCCCATCACGCCCCTTTGCTATTTATTCTAGTTTATGAGAAAATTCAAAAAATATCCTTATTATTCATTTTAATCTTCATTTTATAGACATTTTCCTCTTCTTTTTTATCCCTTCAAACTAAAATTCCATGATCCTCATGTCCATTTACATCCTCAAACTTTAAGCGGCCGACCTCAATCTTTCTTCCATCAGGGAAATGATAATAAAGAACACGCTCTTCTCCTGGCATAAAGGCCACTACATTAAACGTAATAGCAAATTTTTGATTCGCTGGAATTAATTCACTATACCCGCCGAGGTAATGCAAATGATTGACTTCTTCATCTGAATAGATGGTTTGGGTGATAACCGTTGATGGGACCGCTTCACCTAATTGAAAATTACCGGCATTCACAAGGGCCCCCGCCTCATCTGCCTCAGATACTTTAATGGCAACAACAACTGTCCATTCTCCATTTTGCTCATAGTAACCCCAATCCCAATCACCAGATTCATCAAATTTAGATAATATTAATTCAAAATTATTCGATAATTGCTGCACAGATCCCCCCTCAAGTGCTGACTCACTTGGTTTCTCTAACCAGGTGATTTCTTTCATGATGAAAAAGGCAAAAATAAAAAGGGCCACCACCTTTAAAACAGTTATCCCTACTTTATGGGCACGACTTTCCTCAGCAGGGCGTTGTGAAATATCAATTCTATGTTCAACAATACACTCGAAAGCATCCGCCCATTCAATTAACTTCTCTTGAGTCATAGAATCGGCAGTCTGATACGTGTATCCGTCGACTAAGCGCTCATAGGCAGCCTCTATTTCCTCAAGTGACATCGATGGGTTCGCCCCAAGAATTTCATATGCACGATTCACATCCTTCACGCATTCAACCCCTTCTTTTCCCTAATTTAACTCATTTCATCATATGTCCCTCTTTATGAATAAATGTTATCTTTCTTATGAATTTTACCAATCGTTATCTAAGAGACGGCGCCTATTTACCCACCCGATTCCTATAAAGAATTTTCACTCCTTCTCTCTACACTCATTCCTTTTTCATTTGACAGCTTTAGGTCCATATTAAATAAAAAAGGATGCTTAGCATCCTCTTTCAATAATCTGTTATCTTTCAATAATTCAGATATGGGTAACGGTACCAGCCACCGTAATAGGGATAACCTCCCCATCCCCATCCGCCGTAATAAGGATAGCCTCCCCATCCCCATCCGCCAACGAATGGATAGCCAAACCCGCCAACAAAGAAACGTTCATCTTGTGCTCCTCTTACCGCATAAGGAGTTGCATAGCCTCCTGGATACGGTGCGGGACATGGTGGCATATAAGGAGTTGGCATTGCTCCTCCCATACATCCCGGTGGATAAGGAGGGTACATCGATGGAGCGGCTGGAAATGGATATGGAGTTGATGGAGTTGGCGCTTGTTGTTGCGCCACTTTCGGTGCCGTATCTGTCGGTTTAACTGGTTTTTCATACGTTGTTTCATTCACCGATACTTGATACTCCTCAACTGTTTTTGCCACTCCACCTACTTCAACCTTAACGCCATCATTTGGTCCCGTTGGCTCTTCTTCATTTAAAGGTTTCAAAGGAATGGGTTTAACCTCTTCTTTTTTCGCCACCTCTTGAACGGGTTGTTCTACCTCAACCTTCGTCTCTTGGACGGTTGGAATAACAACGGGTTCCGCCGCAGGCGCATTCGTTGGTTTCAGTTCAATTGGATTCGTGTCTAAATTCGGATAATATTTTTGAATGTGTTGTGCAACGTTAGACTCTTCTTTGCGAACAGGTGAAGGAACTTTGACTTTTAACCCAGGTACAAGGCCAGTTAAATGATTAATATGGGTATTCATCCCTATTAAATCCTGAACACTGACATTGTATTTTTCAGCAATCGACTGAAAGGTATCATTTCTCTGTACAATGTGGATTTTCATAAGCCTGACTCTCCTCTCTACACAATCTCTTTACAATATATGATGACATTTTCGCGAATATAACAAACTTATCACAACCGCCCACTTTTCTCTTTTTCTCCTATGTCAACCGTTATTACCCCCTCTTTATATCGAATCGATACCGTATAGAGTTTCAAAAAATTGATGAGAAAGAGTCTATTTTTATAATCGATAATCTCCACCTTGTTTGAGCGATTAATCGACTCACCCTAACGTTTATATTTTCTACACAAAAAAGCACCCCTTTCTTTGGGGTGCTTTTGTTTAAGATGATTTAAGTTTTTAGTCTTTAAATTCAAATTCAAAGTTAAGAATACGCACAAGATTTCCGTCTTCTACTCCTAAATCACGTAACGCTTGGTCTACGCCAAGTTGACGTAATTGACGTGCAAAACGCATCACAGAAGCTTCACGATTAAAGTCTGTTTGATGGAAAATCTTTTCAATATGAGGACCAGAGACCACATAAACCCCATCATCTCCAAGGGAAATATGGAATTTAGCCTCTTCTGGCGTAAATTTATAAGTCACTGATTGTTCCACTTCTTCCTCATCGTATAATGGGAATTGTGGCGTTTTCTCTAATAAATCAGCTGTTTTATAAAGGAGTTGGTCAATTCCTTGGCGTGTTGCCGCAGAAATTTCAATAATTGTGACGTCATCCCCTACTTTTTCTTTGAAGGCTTTTAAATTTTCTTCGGCATCACCGATGTCCATCTTATTCGCCACAATAATTTGAGGGCGTTCCATTAACTTATAGCGATATTGTGCTAATTCGTTATTAATCGTCACGTAATCCTCATACGGATCTCGCCCTTCCATTCCTGACATATCAATGACATGTAAGATAACGCGTGTACGTTCGATATGGCGTAAAAATTGATGACCTAGACCAGCACCGTTCGCTGCCCCTTCAATTAATCCGGGTAAGTCCGCCATCACAAAAGAACGTCCATCTGGCACACGAACAACCCCTAAATTAGGCGCTAAGGTTGTAAAGTGATACGCCGCTATTTTAGGTTTACAAGCGGATACAACCGAAATAAGGGTAGATTTTCCGACACTCGGGAAACCAACTAGTCCAACATCAGCTAAAACTTTTAATTCTACACGAATTTCACGTTTTTGACCGAGTTCACCATTCTCAGCAAGTTCAGGAGCCGTGTTACGAGGTGTTGCAAAATGGATATTTCCACGTCCCCCACGCCCTCCTTTAGCAATCACGGCACGTTGACCATTTTCCGTTAAATCGGCAATAATTAAATTCGTCTCATTATCATAGACAATCGTTCCCACAGGTACTCTAACGATTAAATCGTCTGAGTTTTTTCCGTGACAACTTTTTGCCATCCCGTTTTCACCATTTTTAGCTTGTAAAACTCGATTATAACGTAAATCTAATAACGTAGAGAGTCCTTCATCTGCAACGAAAATAACGCTACCACCGTTTCCTCCGTCACCACCTGCGGGACCACCATTTGCAATATACTTTTCGCGACGAAAGGCTACGGCTCCGTTTCCTCCATTTCCCGCCGTCACTTTTAATTTGACTTGATCGATAAACAACTGTATCCCTCAATTCTTTAACGTGAAACCACTCGTTGTTTCATCGTTTTATTTTTCAATCAATACCAGATAAATTCAATCTTCCCCTAAGCGCTTATAAAAGGTCTAAAGGAATTTTAACAACTAAAACCCATTTATCCGGACTTATATATATTATTAAATTAAACTCATAAACTCATACGAAAAAAAGACATAAAAAATAATCCCCTAATCGGCTGATTAGGGGATTTATTAAATCGATTACTTAGCTTCTGGGTATACAGAAACTTGTTTTTTGTCACGTCCTAAACGTTCGTATTTAACAACACCATCGATTTTACAGAATAAAGTGTGATCTACACCCATCCCTACGTTTGTTCCTGGATAAATTTTAGTTCCGCGTTGACGGTAGATAATTGATCCAGCAGAAGCATATTGTCCATCAGCTAATTTAGCTCCTAAACGTTTAGACTCAGAGTCACGACCGTTCTTTGTAGAACCAACACCTTTTTTAGATGCGAAAAATTGTAAATTTAACTTTAACATTGGGCCACCTCCTACTTATTTTCTATAACTGTTAAGTATTTAAATTGGTCTTCTTCAATTGTGTGCAAAGAAGTAATCATTCCATAAATTAGCGTTTGTGCTTTATCGCTAGTTGGAAGATTTTCAACTAATAAATAACCGTCTTCCATTTTTATAATAAGTTCTGATTCATCTAAGCTGATAATGGAATTAGTTAAGCCAAACGTTACCGCACTCACCGCTGCACAGACGAGGTCCTCACCCGGTTCGCCTGCAAAAGCATGGCCGCTGATTTCATATGACTCAACCTTATTATTTTTATAGTTAAAATTGGCTGTAATCATCGTCGAGTTAATTAAGCGTTAATTGCTTCGATAACAACTTTAGTGTATGGTTGACGGTGACCTTGTTTCTTTTTGTAACCTTTTTTTGGTTTGTATTTGAACACGATGATTTTTTCACCTTTACCGTGTTTTTCAACCTTTGCAGTTACAGTTGCACCTTCTACTAATGGAGCACCCACTTTTGCGTTTTCTCCACCAACGAATAATACTTCATCGAAAGTTACAACATCACCTTCAGCAACATTTAATTTTTCAATATAGATAGCTTGACCTACTTCAACTTTTAATTGTTTACCACCAGTTTTAATAATTGCGTACATTACCTGCACCTCCTTAAAATTTAACTAAGACTCGCCATTTAAGGCATACTCATTTGTATTTTAACCTTATCCGTGCGGTTGTAGTACCCTAAGGTGCTAACAACGTATTTCATTATATCAAAGCAAAAATCATTCGTCAACTTTTTATCACTGGTTATCTCTACCTTTTTCGATTCTTTTCCTGACCGTCCTCTTTTTCACCCCAGACCGCTTAAAACTGCTTAAAGAAAAAAGTATTAGAGGTTCTTAACACCCTAATACTTGTTGTATCATATTTAAATCAATTGGCTTTAGTAAAATATCATCCATCATCGCCTCTTGAAATTTTGCGTCTTCTTTTGATAGTTGATTCGCTGTCAATGCAATAATTCGTCCTTCATAGCCTAAATTTCTTAACTGTTTAGAGGCTTCATAGCCATCCATTCCAGGCATACAAATATCCATGACAACCACATCATAACTTGGATTTATCTGAATCTCTTTGACCGCTTCAATGCCACTATCTAATGTTTTTACACATTTAATATCCATTACATCTAATATATCTTCCATCAACATTAAGTTGATCTCATTATCATCTACTACTAGTACGGAAATATCTTCTGTCATTTGTGCCACCTTAAGCTCCGCCTCCAACTTCATCTCTTCTTGTCCCTCTTATTTTATTCAGTTTTAAATGTAGCGTCAACACTTAGGCCTTGATTTTCTTCATATTTTAATTTCAACCAACTTGTCTCGTCATGAAAACGGTGATTAATTTGAAAGGTGTTAAAATATCCCCGATAAAAACTATCTTCCAAAGAATTATTACTAATTTTAACGATTTTATAGGGTAAATCAGTATTTATATACATTTTTTTTTGAAGCAAAAAGCGTTGAAATAAAAAATAAATCTCTTTATTATACCGGATAGTCGAATAAATCAAGAACGACATAATTATATATATTTGTCGAAAATCGTATAAAATTGTTACTATGATGAAGGTAAAAATCAGTAACACATTAATCCTTTTCATTAAACGTAAAACCGTTTTGTATGGCAAGAAAAAACATAAAATGGTATTCACCAAGCGGCTTCCGTCTAAGGGTGGTAACGGAATTAAATTAAAAAGCATGACAAATAGTTGAGTCGACATCGCATAGTTGTAAAGTGTTAGGTTCACATACGGTCCCACTCTCTCCCTAAAAAAAAGGAGAATCAAAAAAGCGATAAAATTAAAAATAACTCCCCCGCTACTCACGAATAAATCCTCAATATTCGGTTTATTCAGCTCTCCTTGAAATTCCATGATACCACCAAATGCAAAAAGCCTTAGTCGTTCAAATTTCCACTTATAAAAAGCGGCCATCGTCAGATGACCACACTCATGAACAAAAATAGTTAAAGCAAATATGAGGTATTCATTTAAATAGCCGAGAAAAATAGCGAGCAAAGTCATCCCGTAAAAAGAAGGATCACATTTTATTCGTTTTGGATGCATACCGGAGCCCTCCTAATTATTGCAATGCTTTTAAATAAGACATCACATCTTGCGCTTTCCCCTCTCCGTCTTTTAACGCTAAATAATAAAAGGCCTCCTCTTCAAAATCAGTTCCTGGTAATTCAAGAACAGAACCCACACCAAGTGTGTCTCCAACTTTAATATGTTGATATTGACTCACTTCTCTATTTTCTAAAAATCCAACAGTTAAAACCCACTCGTTTTGAAGTTGAATGTTAACATAGTTCCCGATTTTCTCATCAACGCCCAAGTTTAAAACAATCCCTGGAACAAAGCTTTTAATCGGAGATTTTTGTTCTGCCTGAAGCACCACTCCATTTTCATACTCTTCGAGTGCCACCTTACTTGTCGCACTTTTTATCTCTTCTTGAAGATCAAATGTCTCGTCTTTTTTCTCATTAGAGGTCACTTGATTTCCAGATTCATCGACGGTTGTTGAAACCCCACCATTGACCATTGCTACTTCTTCATTAGTAGGGAGCTTAAATTCAAAGGGTAACATATTCGATAAGAAATTTTGATACATCTGCTCATACTTCGCAAATGGAAAATTTCCCATCACTGAACTTTTAACTGTTTCATAAACCGAAGTATTTGGAAGCTTTTGAACAACTAAAATCCCCATCAACACACATAAACAAATCATGGACTGACACGTAAACCGTCTAATAAACCACGTTCCATCATCTTCCTTTCTTCTTTGTTTATAATAAGCAGCTGAATGTTGAATCTGCTTATTTTTACGGGTCGATCGGTAAGATGAATGACTTTTTTTATAATTAGCCACGATAATTCCTCCTAACTTTTTTCTGCTGTGCGACTTATTCATTGCATCATATGAACACCAAATAAAGATTAGAACATTCGTCCCAAGCTTCCCCCATTTTTAAAATCGACGCAAAAAAATAGGACCCTCAACTCTTAGACTTTTTAGTCTAATCGTCGGGGGTCCACTCAAGATTCAGTTTTTTTTCGTTAAAATTCATTTAATACATTTTTTTGATAAGCTCTAAATTGTCGTTTTAAAATAGGATACAAAACAACGGTCACAAGCACATTAAAAAAGACTGTTGGAATTAAAATATATTTAATAAACACAAACGTTGACATATTTGTTGTTTTCATCGTATTCACCATAAAATACACGATTGACTCTTCACCAATAACTAAAACAGCAACCATGGCCATCACCGATAAAAGATTAATCGGCATCATTTGAGAAACGAATCTCACCATAATAAAGGTAATAATGGGGAATAAGCACGTGTATAACCCAATCAAATCAGTATAACACACATCATAAAGAAACCCAAAAATAAAAGCCAATATATAAGGTCTGATTCCTCTATCATAAAACGTGAAAAAAGATAAACAGATTAAAAAGACGTTCGGAATGGCACGATAATAACCAACAATGGGGTGAATGGGCAAGAAACTTACTAATAAATTATCCATCACAAAACACGTCATGAACGTAAAAATCAGTCTACTCATTGTTTATCGTCACCGCCTCGCGTTCTATAACAATCACATAATCCATATTATCGTAATTTTTCTCTCCCTTTAAATATAACGTTTGAGTTAACCCGTCTTTACTCACCTCAATGCGATCGACATAACCAATTAAAAGGGAGCGTGGATACACACCACCTAACCCACTCGTCATTACCTTATCGCCTATCTCAACTGTAACATCCTTTGAAACTTGAGTCATCACTAATTCATCTGTTGTGTAGTCATATCCCTCAACCGTTCCAATTGATCCCTCTTTACCGTCAATTAAGGCCGAAACTTTACTTCCAAAATCTTGATTTTTAATCAACTTCACTTTAGAGGAAACATCTGTCACCGAAATAATCTTTCCAATTAAGAACCCTTCTCTCGATAGGACCGCCATATTTTCTTTCAACCCTTGCTGACTTCCTTTATTAATAAAAATGAAATCATGCCACTGATCTACATTACGCATGACAGTTGTCGCCTTAATTGTTTGATAATCGGTCAAAGCCGTCCCCGTCTCTTGTAGTTTTTCAAGCGAAGCGACTTGTTCCTCTAATTGATGGGTATACACTTCTAATGATTCATACTGATACATCTGTTGTTTTAACATTTTATTTTCTTCATAAGTATGAAATAAATCATTTAAATTCACAAAAAAACGTTTAAATCCTTCAACAATCCCGGTATAACCCGTCTGAACGACAACCATTCCATCCTTAATTAACCGCTGTGGGATTGATCCTCGCGTCTCTTGATGCATTGTATATCCTACTGTAATTAACGTCATAAATACTAAAACGATAATTAAAAATACCTTTAAATGATTAACACCCTTCATTTAATCACATCCTACGTCTTTACAATAATCTTATTTCTATTGCTTATTATATATAATTGATAAGTAGGAGACAAGAGCATTTCTCCACATAAACCTGCATAAACAATGTTTTTTACACAATTTCCATGAGATATCATCTATCATAAATAAGAACAATTGAACTTCAGTTTAACATCAAATAACCTTCAATAAACTGAGAGATGCTTCACCTTCAGTGCAGATTCTCATCTATAAAATCTTCTTTTAAAAGAATATACGTATCACAATCGACCCATCCCCGTCTTTCCGTCAAGACCGCTCGACGAACAAGTTTATCTTGGGTCATTCCAAGTTTTTGCATCACCCGACCAGATGCCTTATTCAACACATCGTGCTTAGCCGTCACCACATCAACACCGACTTCTAAAAAAGCAAAGGCCAGTACACGGCGCGCCGCCTCAGTCGCTAGCCCTTTATTCCAATAATCTTTTGCCAAACAATAACCTAACTCACAATAGACTTTCCTTCCTCTACGATGAAATTGAAACAGCGAGATAGAACCAATAACCTCCAGGCTTTCACGATCCACAATCGCCCATTGATACGTATCGAGTAGCTGATAAGATTGCTCCCAACTCTTTAAAACCCGCTCTGTCACCTGCACATTCTGATGCGGAGCCCATGCCACAAATTTTGTCACTTCCTCATCACTGCTCCAATTTTCAAATACCATTTTTGCATCACTTACAACAAACCGTCTTAAATAAAGTCGCTTTGTTTCCAAAGGACACGTCCCTTTATGCTTCATCCTAAACAACCTCCACCCTCTAAACCGCTTGATGAATAAACTCGTTAACTCCACAATCGTTAATTCTCTTCTTTTATATCTTATGCTAAACGCAAAAATTAAACGATTAAATTCTCTACTTTTCACCCTTTTCATCCCTTAGCTTCCCCCTACTTTGTTCCTTAAAAAAATTAAAAGATCGCAACCCCCTTTTACAAAAAGACTCGTTAGATGATACCCATCGCCCATTCATCTTCTCCATTCAACCCTCATCTTTTGAGTATAAATCATTTTTCTAAAGGAAGACTACTATTAGAATCATACCAATTTGGGGAGGGATTAATTATAACAAAAAAGGGTTAAATCAGCTAATC
>DKYS01000092.1 GCA_002493395.1 Turicibacter sp. UBA7094
AATTGCGAATTGTCATTTGGCTTCTCCATTGTCGGAGGAGATACGCGCTATCCGGACGAACTTGCGACTAGTATCAAGAATAAGTTGTTAACGATTCCAACGATGTCGATTGATGAAGTCGAGTTTACTCGAATTAAAAATAAAAAAGTCGGTCGATTTTTATCAGCCCTAAATTCAGTCGAATTTATTGCGAACCAATTTACTCAGTATGCGTTTAATGGTGTCCAATTATTTTCTATTTTAGATATTTTGGAAGAGTTAACGTTACAAGACTTACAAACGATTGCGAATGAATATTTTGTAGAAGATCGCATGAGTGTTTTCAAATTATTACCTAAAAAAGCATAAAAAGCTCTCAAACGAGAGCTTTTTATTGTGGGTATAAAAAAAGGGGAGAATTAGTGGGGGGCACTAATTCTCCCAGAGGGGAATAGTATAAGGTTTTATGGGATTTTAACAGAAAAAAAAGTTTGCTAAAATCTAACCCAATACATTTGTTTGATGAGGGGATGTAAAAATTAAAAAATGGAATGAAAAACAATAATGAAAGGAATGTATTACATGAACGGGGGGGGATGTTCATGAATACATTTGTTATTATATCAAAATTCGACAAAATAATATGTCCTTTTTGTGTCCTCGAGGTGGAATTTGATAGAATACGTTTTCAATAAAGGTTGATAGACTTAGAGTTTAAGGACGTTATTTAAAAAAAATTTTAACTTTTAAAAAGGAAATTCTCCTTTTTTTTCGTATAGTTAGGTGAAGACAAAAATTAAAGGAGAATATTGATGCTAAATAATGTTGTTTTAGTTGGACGTGTTGTTCGTCAACCGGAATTAATGGAAACTCAAGAAGGAAAGCGAGTAACAACCATTACGTTGGCCGTTAATCGTTCGTTTAAAAATTCGATAACAGGTGAGTATGAAACTGATTTTATTAAAGTAACCTTATGGGAAGGGCTCGCATACAACGTTGTAGAATATTGCGGAAAAGGAGATATTATAGGAATTAAAGGACGACTTGTTCATAAAGCGTATGAAATTCCTAATTATAAATCATTACGTGTTGTGGAGGTAGTTGCCGAGAAAGTTTCGTTTATTCAAACGAAAACATCGGAAGCAAAGCAATCACTCGAACCATTAGAAGCGAAGGAAGTAGTAGAAGTATCAGAAGCGGCATCTGTATAACTAAAAAAGTCGTCCGTTTAACGGGCGATTTTTTTTAGGGCTAAATGGTCAGTTTAAGGCAAAAATCGACCGCTACTGAGGGTTTTGTGTTCATCCTGTTACGAGAGGTAAATGAATCATTCTTTAACGTGTTTAGCGCGATGATCCCTCTTTTTTACTAGTTCTAGGAGTTATAATCTATCGGATTTAATTATATAATTTAGGAGTTGAAAAATAAAACAACTTGAACTCTCCCGAGTTATCTGTCAAAATAAGAGGATAAGAGTTTAAAAAAGCGTGGTGGTAAGGTGATTGTTACAACAGCATTTGATGAGACGGAAGAATTAGTTCAAAGGGCCGAGCAATTAGCAAGTTCTTTGGCGATTCCATATGTGGCAAGAAGAAAAAAAACTGTGAAGTCATTACTCGATTCCTTGGATTCTCAACTATTTGTGGTAAATAATCAAAGAGGTCTAAGTTACTATGAAAAGGGGCAAGATGAAGTTTTTTTTCATCCCAATATGGCGATGCATCGTATCAAACAGCTTGAACGGGGGCAATCAGATAGTTTAGTCACTGCCTGTAAACTTGAAGCAGGCATGAGTTTTTTAGATTGTACGCTTGGATTAGCAAGTGATACACTCGTTGCCAACTATCAGGTAGGTTCTAGCGGAAAGGTAGTTTCTTTAGAAAAGAGTTTTCCCCTATTTGTTCTTGTTAGGGAAGGGCTTGCTCACTATGCGATGCATGAAAAGACGGAGTGGCAGGCGTTGATTGACCAAGTTTCTTTAGTTCATGCCGATAATCTCGACTATTTGCGAACATGCGAAGATAACGCCTTTGATGTTGTTTATTTTGATTTTATGTTTCATCATACCGTAGAAAGTTCCCAAGGAATAAAAATAATTAAGCCGATCGTTTCATATGATGTGATGACACCAGAACACGTTAAGGAGGCGATGCGAGTGGCTAAGCAACGTGTGGTGGTTAAATCGAGCTATAAAAATCCAATGATTGAACCATTAGGATTTACGATTTTACGTCAAAACCAAAAGCGCCACTTTTTTTATGGGGTTATCGAAATGGAGGGGGCTTTTAGGAAGGGAGATGGCGTATGATTTCATTAATTGTTGCATTGGATCGGAATCATTTAATAGGTTCAAAGAACCGACTTCCATGGTTTTATAAAGAGGATCTTGAATACTTTAAGCAAACGACAATGGGGCATGATTTACTCATGGGACGCTTAACCTTTGAATCTATTTTGTCCTATAAAGGATTACCCCTGCCTAATCGTCATCATTATGTGTTGACTAAAACAAAAAACTATCCATTTAAGGAAGTCACGTCGCTTTTAGACGGTCAGGCGTTCGTTAGGCAGTACCCGAAAGATGAGGAGTTATTTATTATCGGTGGACGATCGGTGTATGAGCAATTTCTTCCCGATGTCGATCGTCTGTATATTACCCATATTGATCGAGAATTTGAGGGAGATTGTTATTTTCCACCACTTGATTTTTCAGAGTGGTTAAAGGTTAAGGAAACCGTGAGTGATGACTTACGATTTACTATTTATGAGAGGATGAAGTGATAATGTTAACCATTTTATGGATTTTGATTGGCGTCTTCCTAACGCTAGTGGCGCTAGTAGTTATTGTTGTTTTATGCGTTAACGCACGTGTACAGCAATTAAAGGGGGAGCAGTACTCAAATAAGAAACGATTTGAGTTTATTAGTTGGGTCGTTTCATGGGCAATTCCCCTTATCTTTCACGTTCGGGTGGAGGCAAAAGGACTTGAAAAGTTAGATTTAGTTGAACATGGGGTTATCTTTGCCAATCATCAAAGTAATTTAGATATTGTCGCTATGTTAAAGGCGATTAAAAAACCTCATGGCTACGTGGCTAAGAAAGAGTTGGATAATATTTTCTTATTAAGTGATTCCATGCGTTTAATTCAATGTCAGTTTATGGATCGTAACGATGTGAGACAGTCCGTCAAGGTGATTTCAGCGGCAGCTAAGAGCGTGAAGGAAGGACATTTAATGGTGATTTTTCCAGAGGGAACGCGAATGGTTCGAGCAGAGGTAGGAAGTTTTAAAGCGGGAAGTTTTAAGCTAGCCCAAAAGGCTAAGGCATCAATTATTCCCGTGACGATTTATAATAGTTATGAAGTAGCGAAGCGGTGGCCACGTCGAACGGTGATCCGTTTAGAAGTACATGATCCGATTCCTTATGAGGATTATGCTGACTTGCCAACAAACGAGGTGTGTGAACAAGTTGAAACACTGATTAAAGCACCGCTAAATTTAGAAAAAGAGTAATGAAAATACGATTAAAAGGGAGGTATGCGTAGCGTACCTCCTTTTTAGTTTGCCTCGAATGTGAGGAAGAGAACATTTTTATTGGGGAAGGAAAGATTAGGTATAGAAATTATCTTTTTCCTCATACTAGTCTTATCTTTGATATGGGAAGGGTGTGGATAAATGGAAGTACAACGTGAGAAGGAATCGGTAGAATCGGTTGTTAAAATAGAGGAATGGCTATTTTTAATTTTAATTGCCATGCTTCCTATTATTAATTTCCTCGTTTTTGGTTATTTTTGTTTTAATCGACGCCTAAATGCGAATAAACGAAATTTTTCAATTGCCGTTTTAATTTATTTAATCATTATTACGGTGCTTGCAAGTTTAACTGGGATGTTAGTTTAAAAGGAGGATTCTTATGAAACAAAAGAAAAGACGGTCCCTTAACTATCCAGATGCCTTTTCACAGGCGTGGGAACACGAGATGAATCGTTATCTGTTTGGTTCAGTTATTTCGCCACTTGATTTGTCAGCTGAGTTTGGAAATGAATTCCATTGGTTTAAGAAGTCGAAAAAATCGGTGAAAAAGGAAAAGCTGTAAAGAATTTTCTTTACAGCTTTTTTGCTCCCATCGGGAGATTTAATATAAATTGATGACATTAGTGATGTCAGTATGTGGTTGGCGATAGTGCGCTAAATATAAATCTCGAATGATGGTTTCACGATAAACAATTCGTACATGGGTTCCCTGATATTTAATCGTACGTCGTTCAAGATAATCAAGGATACGTGATTCCAACTTTTGACTTGAAATTTGAGTAAAGATAATTTTCATGGTCTCTAAGTCAATCTGTTGATCGTACAGAAAAAGATAGAGAACTGTTTCTTTATTTTCGCATAAAATTTTGTGTTGTCGAAACATATTTTCACCCCAATAATATCAAGTTATACTTCTATTTTTCCACGAGGCGTAAGAAGTATTCAGTAAAACGCTTTTTATTGAATATTTTAATGAAGATATTTCATCCCCCCTTTGTTTAAGGTATAATTGAAAGTGTTTTTATACTAAATAGAAATGAGTGATTCAGATGCGCATGGTAGACTTAATTGCTAAGAAAAGAGATCATGTTGAGCTAACAAATGAAGAGATTGAATGGATGATTCAGTCTTATACAAATAAAACGATTCCAGATTATCAAATGTCTGCCTTTTTAATGGCAGTTGTTTTTAATGGAATGACACCGACTGAGCGTTTAGCCTTAACGCAGGCGATGGTTAGAAGTGGAGAAGTCGTAGATTTATCTGCTATTGAAGGCATTAAAGTAGACAAACACTCAACAGGTGGAGTCGGAGATAAAACTTCCCTTATTTTAGGGCCTCTAGTTGCTTCAATGGGGGTCCCTGTTGCGAAAATGAGTGGTCGCGGATTAGGGCATACCGGGGGAACGCTTGATAAGTTAGAATCTATCTCAGGCATGACAATTGAGCTTGATATGGAACGCTTTATGACGCAAGTCAATGACATTAAACTAGCGATTATTGGTCAAACGGGGAATCTAGCCCCTGCAGATAAATATTTATATGCCCTTCGTGATGTGACGGCAACAGTAGAATCCATCCCATTAATTGCTTCTTCTATTATGAGTAAAAAGATTGCAGCGGGTGCTGATGCGATTGTTCTTGATGTAAAATTTGGAGCGGGAGCTTTTATGAAAACGCTCGAAGATGCGAAGCAACTTGCTCAAGCGATGGTGGAAATCGGACGTGATGCAGGCCGTGAAACGGTCGCCTTTTTAACCGATATGAATCAACCGTTAGGATTCGCTATCGGAAATGCCCTCGAAGTGAAAGAGGCCATCGAAACGTTACAAGGCCATGGTCCAAAAGATTTAGAAGAGCTTGTGTTACAGTTAGCGAGTCAAATGGTTGTTTTAGCTAAGAAAGCTCCAAGCGTTGAGTTAGCCTATACGCAACTTAAAGAGAAGTTACATAATGGAGAAGCACTGAATAAGTTTAAAGAATTTGTTCGTGCTCAAGGTGGAGATGTTGCCCAAATTGAAAATCCTGATCAATTACCTAAAGCGAAGTCAATTATTCCTGTTATTGCTAAAAAATCAGGGTACGTGGAACGAATTGATGCGTTAGCGATTGGACTTGCAGCGATGAAATTAGGTGCGGGACGTGCAACGAAAGAGGATACGATTGATATGGGAGTCGGTGTGGTTTTAAATAAAAAAGTGAGTGAGAGTGTGTGTGAAGGAGATGTTTTAGCTTATATTCATACCAATGGTTCTGATAATGAAGAAGCGATGATGTATATTCAGCAGGCGTATGATATTTCTAAAGATTCTGTGTGTCCACCTACTTTAATTTATGAGGTTATTGCGTAAGTTAATCTTATTTTAATGTGACAAAATAGGCGCCAAAAAGGTTAGCTGGCGAGGAACTGAAGTTCTTTGCCGGCTAACCTTTTTTTATCAAATAGGTGGGTAAAAGTAGGGAATGTAACAAATTGTAACAAATAGGGTGCAGATAAGGTGGATTTCTTTGTTATCTGCTAAAAAGAAAAGGTGCCTCTGCGTAAAAAGGGCATGCCTTTTTGTTAGCTAGACATATTTTAAATCAAGCATTCATAAATGTGTAGTAACGCCACAGGAAGAAAAAGAGGTGTAAAAATGAAAATAAGAAAAGTGTTAATTAGTTTAGTTGCATGTTTTACGTTGAGTTGCTTTATTCATGTGACTGTGGCTCGGGCGGATGAGTTAGTGTCAGATGGTAAGGCGGCAGTATTAATTGAGGCTCAGACAGGGAATGTTCTGTATGAAAAAAATGCTCATGAACAATTTGCACCCGCAAGTATGACCAAAATGATGTCCATGTATTTAATTTTAGAGGCTATTAACAATGATTCATTGAAATGGGACGAGGTCATTCGGGTCAGTGAGCATGCAGCAAGCCTTGGGGGATCACAGGTGTTTTTAAAACCCGGTGAGGAAATGTCAGTAAAAGATTTATTTAAAAGCGTTGCCATTGCTTCGGCCAATGATGCCGTAACAGCCCTTGCTGAGCGTGTGGCTGGAACGGAAGAAAAATTTGTTGAGAAAATGAATGAGAAGGCAAAAGAGCTTGGAATGGAGAATACCGAGTTTAAAAATCCAACAGGGTTATCGACGGAGGGGCATTTAACAACGGCGTATGATATGTCAATTATCGGTCGTCACCTGGTACAAGATTATCCGGAGATTACAGAGTTTTCAGGCCTTTATGAAGATTATATTCGTCAAGATACGGAATCTCCATTTTGGTTAGTGAATACGAATAAGCTATTAAAGTATGTGGATGGTGTTGATGGATTAAAAACAGGCTACACAAAAGAAGCGGGTTATTGTTTAACCGCAACAGCTAATCGTGATGATATGCGAGTGATTGCTGTTGTTATGGGGGCAAGTAAGTCAGATATTCGTAATCAAGAAGTGGCGCGTTTAATTGAATATGCTTATGAACAATATGAGTTAGTTCCAAAACTTGAAAATCAAAAATTGGTTTCAACGGGATATAATTTATTAGCGAAAAACCGTCAATTTGATATTGTAACATCCGAACCCGTTACCCTCCTTAAAAAGAAAACAGATTCTGAACAGGAAACAAGCTACGAAATTAGTTTAAATGACAATATGGAATTACCGATCCAACCTGGGGATCAAGTTGGAACGTTAACTTATTATTATAACGGTGAAGTTTATAAAGAGGTGCCTTTAACGGTTAAGGAACCTGTTGAGAAAAATAACTTTATTGGTTTATTAGGTTATATTGTGTCACAAATGTTATTTGGGGAGAATGCATAACAGAGTTTATGCATTTTCCTCTTTTTTTTGTTTTTTAAGACAAATAGAGGGATAATTTGAATAGAGATGAGGGGAAGGTGAAAAAAATAAAACACTACAATTGTCGAAAAGGAAATACGAATCTTTTTTATCAGTTAAAATGGAGTCAATCTAGCATGGGAAGGGGATTATTATGAGTATAACTGTCTCACTTTATGTTGAAAATCACGTGTTATACGTCAATTTGAATGGTGAATTAGACCATCATACATCGGACCAATTGCGTAGCCGTCTAAATACTGTGATGGGGGAATCACAGATTAAACATATCGTTTTTAATCTAAAGCATTTAGATTTTATGGATAGTTCAGGAATTGGAATTATTTTAGGACGATACAATCAACTGAAATCGATGAATGGAACGGTGATGGTGATTGGAATGAAACCATTAGTTTCAAAGGTGTTTGAATTATCAGGTCTTTCAAAAATTATTAAAGTTATTGAGGATGACTCACAATTAGAGTCTGCCATTAGGGGGATTGCATAATATGAATAACGAGATGCATTTACAATTTCCTGCAAAAAGTATTAATGAAAGTTTTGCACGACTTGTCATTATTGGCTTTATTGCACCACTTGATCCAAATGCACAGGAGTTAAATGAGATTAAGACGATTGTTTCAGAAGGAGTAACAAACGCTATTATTCATGGGTATGAAGATAATGAAGATGGAATAATCGATGTGAAAGCAGTACTTGTCGGTCGTCGTTTACGAGTGACGATTCAAGATTTCGGAAAAGGAATTGAGAACATTGAACTTGCTAAACAACCACTTTATACAACAAAACAAGAGGAAGAACGAAGTGGACTTGGTTTTATGATCATGGAATCATTTAGTGATCAATTCGAAGTTCATTCAGAAGTAGGTGTTGGAACAATTGTTTCATTTGAGAAAGAGTTCTTACCTTTAGATTCATCAGCGCAGTAACATGGCAAACGTTAGACAGAAATGACAAGGCATGAGGGATGGTTGGATGAATAAAAAAGAAATTCAGGAGCTCATACAGAAGGCTCAAAGTGGTGATGAAGAAGCAAAGCTAATTTTAGTACAAAATCATATGGATTTAGTTTGGTCGGTTGTTCATAAATTTGGGCACTTAGAGGTTGAAAAAGATGATTTATTTCAAATAGGGTGTATGGGATTATTAAAGGCGATTAATCAATTTGATATTTCTTACGATACCACGTTATCAACGTACGCTATTCCACTGATTATTGGTGAGATTAAAGCTTTTATTCGTGAACAAAGTCCAATCAAAATTAGCCGTAGTATTAAAAGTAATATTCATAAAATTCAAGAGATGAAGGATCAATTAAATAAGACGCTTGAACGTGAGCCGACGATGAAGGAATTAGCGGAGGCTACTGAATTAACGGAAGAGCAAATTATTTTGGCATTAAATGCCCCAATGAATGTTTCATCGTTAGATAATTATGAGAAAGAGGATATGCCACTCATTGAGCGGATTCCAAATCATCGAGAGGGAATGCAACTAGAACAAAAAATCGTGTTAAAACAACTCGTATCGGATCTAGACACAACCGAGAGAATGCTGATTTATTTACGATTTGATTTAGGTTATACGCAGTCCGAAGTAGCAAAACGGTTAAAGATTAATCAAGTGGCCGTCTCCCGACTCGAAAAGAAAATTTTAAAAGAATTAAAAGAAAAAATGACGAGTTAAAGAAGCGTTGCATTCTCCTACGCTAGATGTAGGGGGGGCAACGTTTTTTTATTTTGTTTTTTAATAAACGAACCTCTTTAAATCGATCAATTTTATTATTTTATGGTGAAATTTGTGAGAAGAACTTATAATTTTTAGAAATAAAGTCATATTAAAGTGTAGAGTTCATTTTTTGAGGAGTGATGACGCCTATGAAAACGAAAAAATATGAAGAGGTTATCAAAAATCATGAAGTAAAACCTAACTATGTAAAAAATGCACTTGTTTCATTTTTCTTTGGTGGATTAATCTGCGCCGGTGGACAGTTATTAATTGAGATGTACGTTCATTGGTTTGGATTCGTTCGTGAAACAGCAAGTACGCTAGCACTCGTCACCGTGATTTTAATTGCATCGGTAGCGACAGGACTTGGAATTTATGACGAGTTTGGACAAATCGCAAAAGCGGGTGCGTTTGTTCCAATTACCGGATTTGCTAACTCTTTAACTTCTGCTGCACTGGAAAGTAAGAGTGAGGGAGTAGTACTTGGGATTGCAACAAACTTATTTAAGCTAGCTGGAGCGGTGATTGTCTTTGCTGTCGTATCTGCCTATGTGTTTGGGATTTTACGTTATTTATTAATAGAGTTCAATGTGTTGTCTTAATTGACGGAATATTGTTTAACCATTAGCTTCCCCTTCAATCAGGGGACAATGGCAGAGGTAGTTCGTATAAAATAAATGAATTCGCTTGGTAGATAGATAACGATTCAGATGTGAATGGTGAGTCATCGAGACTTCTTAAATGACAAGAATAAGAAATAGAGATGGAACGACTTCAATTGTGACAGTAGGGTCTATTAGAAGTGACTCACACAATCTCCGCATAGTGAGTTAAAAATTATTTTCTATATAAAGTGTCTCTAGATAGAGATAGAAAAGGATGATAGGAATGAAAGCCGGAAGTCAATCGTGGAAATTTAATAATAATGTCTATTTATTGGAGACGGCGACGGCAGTTGGTCCACTGGAGTCGCAAGGTCCTTTAAAAAATGATTTTGATATTATGTATGATGAACCGTATTGTGGTCAAAAATCTTGGGAACAAGCAGAATCTCAATTGATGCGTAGTGCTATTAATAAAGTGATTGAAAAAGCGAAAATTAAAGAAAGTGAAATTTCAGTCGCTTTTGCTGGGGATTTAGTGAACCAGATTGTTCCTACCCATTATACGTTTAGAGAAACAAATATTCCGTTTTTCGGGGTTTATGGTGCTTGTTCAACTTCTATGGAATCACTGATGTTAAGTGCCTTGATGGTAGATAGTGACAATGCGAAAATTGCGTTAGCGGCAACAAGCAGTCATAACTCTTCTGCTGAGCGTCAGTATCGGAATCCAACAGAATATGGTGGTCCAAAACCAGAAACAGCTCAGTATACGGTGACAGGATCAGGAGTGGCGCTCGTGAGTCATAAAAAAACTAAAATCCGTATTGAATCAGCGACGGCTGGAATTATCGTCGATGCGGCCCAAAATAATCCGAATGATATGGGAGGGGCTATGGCTCCCGCTGCGGCGCATACCATTAAGCAACATTTAACCGATTTGGGGCTAGAGCCCTCATATTATGATCTTATTTTAACGGGTGATTTAGCAAGTTGCGGAAGTCCTATTGTTGTCGATATTTTAAAACAGGAGGGCTACGATATTAGCGAACAACATAATGATTGCGGAAAATTAGTTTTTTCTCCGGATCAACCCGTCTTTGCCGGTGGGAGTGGATGCGGTTGTTGTGCAGTCGTGACATATGGTCACATAAAAAAATTATTAGAACAGAAAAAGTTAAAACGTGTTCTTGTTGTGGCGACCGGAGCCTTATTAAATCCGTTAATTGTGCAACAAAAAGAGACAATTCCATGTATTGCGCATGCTGTTGCACTTTGTGCGGTTGATTAAACGATGAGGTTGGTTGAAATTTAAAAAGAAAGAAGCGATTGTCAAGATGATATTTTTAAAAGCGTTTATTGTTGGTGGTCTGATTTGTGCGCTTGGCCAACTTATTTTAGATTTCTTTAAATTGACGCCAGCGCATATTACGTGTGGGTTTGTCGTGACGGGAGCGGCACTAGATGTGTTTGGGCTTTATGATCGATTAATTGAATTTGCTGGGGCCGGGGCCCAACTACCTATCATGAGTTTTGGACATTCGGTGATCCACGGTGCGATGGAAAAGTCAGAACAGTTAGGTTTTATTGGAATTGGAATGGGGATGTTTGATTTAACGGCCGTTGGGATTACGGCAGCTATTTTATTTGCCTTTATCATTGCCCTCGTTTTTAAACCTAAAGGGTGAGGGATAAAGGAAGAACTGATATGAGGAAAGGCGGGATACTATGGCCGATGAGAAAAAAACACAGCCAGAGTTAGTCATAAGTAAAAAGCTTGACGAAACACAAGCCATTTTAGAAGAAAAGCTTGGGATTGGTAAAAGTTTCGATGTGGGTCAGCGAGAAATTGTCGTGATGGGCCGACGTCTTCAAATTTACTATGTGACAGGGCTTGTTGATTCTGAGTTATTAGTGGAATTAATGACGCAATTATTATTGTTAAATAGTTTGCCACATCCGGGAAATGATGTGTTACAGACCGTACATAATCGTCTCGTTCACCAACAAGTTACACCGACAGAAAAAATCGATGACATTTGTACGAGTGTTCTAAGCGGCTTAGTGGCGATGATTATTGATGGTGAAACTGAAGGCTTTGTAATCGATGTTCGGAGTTATCCTGGGCGTGGACCTTCCGAACCGGATACGGAAAAAACGGTTCGCGGATCTCGAGATGGTTATACTGAAAATATTGTTGTCAATACGGCGTTAACTCGTCGGCGAATTCGAACAGGTAAATTACGTAATGTCATTTTAAAGGTTGGAGATAAGTCAAAAACGGATGTTGTGTTAATGTACATTGAGGGAGTGGCTGACCAACGGATGGTTAATGATGTGAAGCATCGGATTGAACAGGTAAAAGTTGACGGGCTAACGATGACAGATAAAGAGCTAGAGGAGTTTATTACGGGTCAAGTTTATAATCCCTATCCGTTAGTGAGATATACAGAACGACCGGACGTGGTTGCTACGCATCTTTATCAAGGAATGATTGCGATTATTGTCGATACATCTCCAAGTGTCATGATTGGACCTGTCACTTTATTTGACCATTTAACGAGTGTCGAAGAATACCGTCAAACCCCAGCAGTAGGGACCTTTTTAAGGTTTATTCGCTATATCGGTATTTTCGTTTCTATTTTTTTAATGCCAACGTGGTTGCTACTCGTTTTACATCCGGAATATTTACCAGATTTCATGAGCTTTTTGATTCCACAAGAGGAAGGAAGTATTCCGATTGTCATCCAAGTCTTATCTGGTGAGATTGGAATGGAATTTTTACGATTAGCCTCTATTCATACGCCAACATCTATTTCTTCCGCTCTTGGAATTGTTTCTGCTATTTTAATTGGACAGGTTGCAGTAGATGTCGGGTTGTTTGGGCCAGAAATTTTATTTTGCGTAGCTATCGGGGCTTTAGGAGCCTTTGTTACGCCAAGTTATGAACTTGGTCTTGCAAATAAAATGTTTAAATTATTTATTATTATTGCAACGGCGCTTTTAGGCCTTTATGGATATATCGGATCGATTGTTGTAGGGTTTATTTTCTTAGCGACTATGAAAAGTTTTGGAAAACCTTATTTATATCCGCTTATTCCATTTAATTTTAAGGCGTTATTAAGGGCGATTATTCGTTATCCGATTCCATATCGTTATAATAGTCGCCAACGACAAAACCAAGAAAAGTCTCAGCCAGAATAATGTAAAAACCCTAATTCTTCCCTTGATTCGAGGGGATGTTAGGGTTTTTTTAGACAAAATAAAAGGATTATTGATTTTTTTATTAGAATGATTGAGAAATAATGAAAAATTCGTTAAAATTAAAGTGGGAGTTTAGGGCATTTTTCTAAACTTGCAGTGTAAGGAATTTAGAAAGATAATTTGTGGGGTAGGGCATGCTTAATGCCTTTTCTATTTTAGATATATAAGTCCAACGAAGTTTTTTATATCAGAAAAAGATAGTTAACCTTCTGGTATGCACGGTAGGTTAATTTTAAACGAAGAAACTATTTATATTGATTGAGATTTGATAAGAATAAAGGTGACACGAAGGTAGAGGTGTGCCTTTTAAATTTTTGATTGGAAGTTAATAAGATTTAAGTAAAGTTAGAGAGCGTAGATAATTTCCGTTGAAATGATAGTAGATCATTCAGGTGATATTGCTGTGAAAACATCGCCATCTCGTTAGTTGAGATAGAAGGGGATTTAATAGGAAGTAGGTGGGTTATGGGTTATGAAGTACGAATTGATGCATTCGAGGGACCGCTTGATTTGCTTTTGCACTTATTAAAAGAAGCAAAGGTGAGTATTTACGATATCAAGATATCCGAAATAACGCACCAGTACTTAGATTATATACATGCGATGGAGGAGTTAAAGCTCGAAATTGCCTCTGAGTATTTGGTGATGGCTGCCACCTTGATTGAAATTAAAAGCAAAAGTCTTCTCCCGAAGCAGGTGATCGAAATTGAGGATGAGTATGAAGAGGATTCTCGAGAGGCGCTAATTCAACGCTTAGTTGAATATCAACAATATAAGGAGGTCACGAAGGAGTTACGTGAACTTGAGGAAGAGCGGGGACAATTTTTTACGAAACCCCCCATTGACTTTTCTGACTATATTGATCATGTTGAAAAACTCCCCCAAAATCTTCAGGTTGAACAGTTAATTTCAGCGTTTGAAAAACTATTACGTCGTCATAAATTAACCAAGCCGTTAAAGACACGGATAGTCCCTCAAACTATTTCAGTGGAGGATCGAATGAAATCACTGAGTCAGCAATTAAAATATAAAAAAAGGGTCGCGTTTGCGAGTTTATTTGAGCGTTTTGATAAAGAATATATTGTTGTCACTTTTTTAGCGTTGCTTGAACTGGTTAAAAGTAATCAGATTAGCATTTCCCAACAAAGCTATTATGAGGACATTTATATTTCAAGTTTAGAAGGTGATGAAATTGTTTAAGCAGGAACGTTTAGGAATTTTAGAAGGGTTATTATTTGCGGTAGGAGATGAAGGCATTACGCCCGCACAGATAGAGTATGTACTAGAAGTTAATAAAGATGAAGTGAACTCCTTGTTATTACAATTAAAGGATCGTTATCAAAATATTAGTAGTGGAGTGACCATTATTGAAGTAGCCGGCGTTTATAAAATGACCACAAAGAAAGAGCATGCGCCTTACTTAAAACGTCTCATTCAAAATCCTCATCAACGAGGTCTTTCAAATGCCGCACTAGAAGTATTAGCGATTGTGGCATATCGTCAACCGATTACTCGTCATGAAATCGAGAATATTCGAGGGGCGAGTAGTGATAATGTGCTCCGAAAATTATTGAATTTTTCATTAATTGAAGAAGGTGGGCGTCTTGAAGGACCTGGACGCCCTATTTTATTTAAAACGACGGATGAATTTTTGGATTATTTCGGAATTAAAACATTAGAGGAACTTCCAGAATTGCCGTTTATTACCCCAGATTTTAACCTAGAAGAAGAATCAGATTTATTTAATTTTTCAGACGAGGAAGAAGCGTAAATATTTCTCCTCTTTTTTGACATAATAAAAAGGTATCCGAATTGATAAGGAGGCTTAAGCTTATGTCAAGAGATCCTAAAAGTAAAAAAGTAACGAATGCAAAAGCAGCTCAGAATACGATGTCTGCTGAGATTGCAGCTGAAGTTGTAGATGATTCAAAACCTCGTCTAAAAAAAGGAAAAAAACCTAAAAAAACTTATAATTAATAAGCATTACAAAACCATCAAGAAATTAGGTGTTTCTTGGTGGTTTTTTACTTTATCTTTGATTCTATGGAGCGTGGATTGTATAAATAAAAGAAGATGTTACAATGAAAAGGAGACAATCACAGAAATTAATTTCTCGTTTGAAAGGAGTTGAAAAGATGAAGGCTGAAAAAGTAGGTGAATTGATTTATTATTTAAGAAAGGAACGGCAGTTAACTCAAAAACAAGTTGCTGCTGCCTTAAATATCAGTGATAAAACAGTGAGCAAATGGGAATGCGGACTCGGATGTCCAGATATTTCAGTTCTTCCGGAGTTAGCGGACTTCTTTCATGTAAGCATTGATTACTTATTATCAGGTGAATTAAATTTAAATGAACCAATTGGAGGAAATATGAAACAATTAAAATTTTATGTGTGCCCACAATGTGGAAATATTGCAACGTCATTATCAGAGGCGACTCTCTCATGCTGTCATCAATTGTTACAGCCGTTAACGCCCCAAAAGGCAGAAGCAGGACATGAATTAACGATTGAAGAGATAGATGGTGAGTTTTATTTAACAACGACGCACGAGATGACAAAAGAGCATTATGTGATGTTTACGGCTTATATTGTAGAAGATACCATTATCATGAAGAAGCAGTATCCGGAATGGCAACTGCAATTTAGGATTCCAAAACGAAAGTATGGTCGTGTGTATTATTATTGTAAAAAGCACGGGTTATTTTATCAACTAATTAAATAAGAGCGTGGTATTAAAGGATGAGGTTTCATCCTTTTTTTGATCCATTTTAGTTTGAAGGCGTTTTTATAAATCGTGAAGATTATTAAAAATCCGTCATAACAGGTGTTTTTATTCAATGATATTTTATGTCTTTTACTCATAGAGTGTAATAGTTACAGGACTGAGGTGAGTAAAAAATGAAAAAAAACAAGGTACTCGTAACACTCATGATCTTTTTACTCTTATTAACGGGTCATTCAAATCGTGCCTCTGCTATGGGGATTAGTTCTCAGTGTGGAATCTTAATGGAGCAATCAACGGGTCGGGTGCTTTATGAAAAGTGTCCAAATGATCAGATGTATATTGCTAGTATCACAAAGATTTTAACGACGATTGTAGCGATTGAAAATGCGGATTTGGATGCATGGGTAGAAATTTCAGAGAATGTTACACAGCAAGTAGGATCTGCGTTATATTTAACGCTTGGAGATCAGGTCAAATTGATTGATTTATTGTACGGTTTAATGCTTCGCTCTGGAAATGATGCAGCGATGGCGATTGCTGAATTTGTAGGGGGAGATGAAGAAGGATTCGTCAAGATGATGAATGAGAAAGCAAAGGAAATAGGAATGACGAATAGCACCTTTCAAAATCCTTCGGGTCTAGACGAGACGACGTATAATTTATCAACGGCAAAAGATATGGCTTTAGTGATGCAATATGCGATGAATAACCCTATTTTTAGGGAAATTACGGGAACTAAAACGCATAAGGCAACCACGAAAAATGGGACGACGTATGTTTGGAATAATAAACATAAGTTAGTCACAGGGTATTACGATTATGCGATTGGTGGAAAAACAGGGTTTACCAAACAGGCACGACGAACACTTGTGACTTCAGCGCGTAAAGATGAGATGGAGTTAATCGTTGTCACGTTAAAGGCTGGCGATGATTGGAATGATCATATGAGTCTTTTCAATTATGGATTTGATAATTTTGAAGTGAAGACCGTAATTGAACCTGGAGAAATTCACGTGGAAAATCAGGAGCTTGAAGATAAATTATATGTTGAACAACAAGTGAACGTCGTTGTGAAAAAAGATGGTAGTGAGAAGGTAACGACGGATTTAGCGCTTTACGAGAAGGCTAAGGGGAATGAGGTTGGTCAGTTAAAGGTATTTGTTAATGAGGAGTTAACTCAAGAAATCCCCGTGTATAAGGCAATCACACCGAAGGTTGAGAAACAGTCGTGGTTTGATAAAGTGATTGGTTGGTTTACAGGGGCGGTGAATTTCTAATGATTCATAAAATTTGGATGGGGTTGTTTGCGATTGGGATTGTTTACGGGTTCTTTAATGGGACAACTTCCGCAGTGAATGACGCTATTTTAGCAGGTGCCCAAGAGGCGATTAACCTACTTATTTACTTAGCGGGAATTATGGTGTTTTGGACAGGGATTTTACAAGTAGCGAATCATGCGAAAATGCTTGATTTGCTCTGTAAACTTTTAACCCCAGTCACAAGGTTTTTATATCCGAAGCTAAAACCGAATCACCCGGCATTAAAATATTTAACGACGAATATGGTAAGTAATTTACTTGGACTTGGAAGCGCAGCAACGCCGACAGGATTAAAAGCGATGAAGGAATTACAAGCAACGAATCCTGAACCAACGCGTCCTAGTTTTGAGATGTATACGTTGCTAGTGATGAATACAGCTGGGTTTACATTAATCCCAACAACAATTATTGGAATTAGACATATGTATCACTCACAAAATCCGAGCGAAGTGTTTTTACCGATTTTGTTTGCCTCAGGGGTGACGACGGTAGGTGGATTACTGATCCATAATATTTATAGCCGAATGAAAAAAATTCCTTCATCTGGTGATGTCACGGTTAGAAAGCGTCAAGAAAGAAGGTGATGTAGTGGGATCGATTAGTGTTTATATTTTACCTTTATTTTTACTTGCTGTTTTTATCATGGCATTCATCAATAAAACAAATGCTTTTGATCACTTCGTTGAAGGGGCAAAGGAGGGAATGAGAACGACAGTTTCTCTAGTTCCTAATATTGTTGGGATGATTGTCGGAATTAAAGTGTTCTTAGCTTCGGGGATTGTGGAGGCTATTGCGAAGTTATTAGATCCTATTTTAACAGCCATTGGGGTAGATGCCCACGTCTTACCGCTCATGTTTTTAAGACCTCTTTCTGGATCAGCGGCTCTTAGTGTGACGTCGGATTTGTTATCTATTTATGGCCCAGATTCCGGGGTTGGACGTCTAGCTTCTATCATGCAGGGGAGTACAGATACGACGATTTATATTATTACGGTTTACTTTGCTGCTGTTGGGTTAAGTGAGATGAAGCACGCGCTTAAATTAGGATTAACAGCTGATTTAATTGGGTTTATTGCTGCAATCGTGTCCGTTTCTATTTTCTTTGGATAACAATGAAATCGATGATGAAATTTTGCTCCCATTGGATTAAACATTGATTTTTACTTATAATAAAGGTAAAATGAGTGTTACATCTAGATTCTTGTCGAATTTAGGATCAACTCTGATTGGAGGATTTTTACATGGAACGATTGCAAAAGGTTATTGCCCATGCAGGGATTGCTTCTCGACGTAAAGCGGAGCAATTAATTTTAGAAGGAAAAGTAACTGTTAATAATAAAGTGGTTCGTGAATTAGGGATGAAAGTAACTGGAAAAGAAAAGATTGAAGTTGAGGGAATCCCACTTCAACGTGAGAAAAAAGTCTATTATGTCTTACATAAGCCACGTGGTTTTGTGAGTACCGTTTCAGATGAAAAAAATCGACGAACAGTTTTAGACTTTTTTAAAGATAGAGTTTCGGAACGTATTTATCCAGTTGGACGATTAGATTACGATACATCAGGTGTTTTATTGTTAACGAATGATGGGGATTTTGCGAATAAGATGATGCATCCAAGTGGAGAAATTGATAAAATTTATTTAGCTCGGGTAAAGGGGATTGTGACACAGGAAAGTTTAAAACCATTAGCGAAAGGAATAGTCGTTGATGGTTATAAGACGAAACCAGCGAGTGCCCGTTTAATTTCAGTTGATAAAAAGAACGCCTCTTCACTTGTTCAATTAGTGATTCATGAGGGAAGATACCATCAGGTTAAAAAGATGCTTGAAGCTATCGGATTCCCAGTTAAAAAGTTACGTCGCGAACAATTTGGTTGCATTGATGTGGCTGGACTTGCGGCAGGGGAATTCCGTCCGTTAACGCCACATGAGGTGAAAACATTAATCTCAATGGCAAGCGACAAGCGAGAAAAACCAAAAGTTAAGTTTACAAAGATGCGTCAATTTTAAGGAAAAAGGTTAGAAATCAATAAAAAAAGCTTATTATTTCTTAGAAATAATAAGCTTTTTTTGAATAAAGTTTCAAAAATCCTACATAATAACGTAGGATTTGGCCGATTAGTTAAACGGAGTATCTTGAACTGCAATAGCTTCAGTTGGGCATCCTTCTGCAGCATCAATCACATCGTTTTCTAAATCTGTGATTTCAACAACACCTTGGTTGTTATCTCCTTCAAGAATATTTTCAGCGTATCCTTCGTCATCGTATCCGAATACATCTGGAGCAATGGCACCGCAAGCACCACACGCGATACATTCATCTTTGTTAACTTTTGTGAATTTAGCCATTAATTTATCCCCCTTACAAGAATTGTAATTAAAAATTTATAATTCATTTGAATTACATGTATATTATAAACTAAAAAGACAAAAAAATTCAAATTTATTGCGCTAAATAAAATAAAATTATGATATAATGACAAGGACTTTAGTGAATATTTTACAAAATATTAAGTAAAGCGATAAGAAGCTTCGACAAATCGTCGATTCCTATATACTAAGATTCAGAACAGTGAGCCGTTCTTTTAATTAAATGAGGGAATGGTGAGTCGTATTTTACCAAAAAAATTAGTTCATGGTTTAAATAAAAGTTTGAATGAAAAAGGAGCGTGAGTGAGATGGAACAGAAGGCGGATTATTCTAAATTAAGAAGCGTCTATTTTAGAGCAGGTGAAGAGGAAATGACGTCTCATTCGAATAGACCTAATTTAGAAGCGAAATCAGATGCTCTACAAGAGTCCCTCTCCTTGCGTTTATCTGAAATGATGTCATCAGCATTAGAGGCTAATGAGAGTTTTCGAATGGGAAAGATGAGTGGTAAAAAGGAATTTGCAACACAGTTGAGTCAACGATCTCAAGAAATGATGAAAATGTTACAAGAAAAGTATGGAGTGACGACCTATTCAAAAATTGCGCAAATGATTAAAAATGAAGATTTTAGTGAGTGGGAGCAAATAGAACAAGAGTTATTGTCCGTTCCACTTGAATCATTTGAAGGAGAGTTACCTACTAAAGAAGGGACACCATTAATGATGTCAGATAGAAAAATTGAAGATTTTATAAATTCAGAAGATCAAGTCGATACAGATTTAGACTATTTAGATGCACTTGTTCAACATGATTACAGTCGTTTAAAGAAGTTTCAAACGGAAGATGAGTGTATTCATTCTATTTTCAGTGATATTATTGAAAATGAACAAAAATCCAATACGAATTATCAAGATGACATCTTTAATAAAAATATTGATTTAATCTTCAATTCTGAGGTGGATCTAGATGAATGCGTTTGGTCAGAATTCGTTGATTCAATTGCACCGTCAACAGAGATGAGCTTAGATCAATCGATTCATCCAGTGGCACAATCGCAAGTTTTAAATCAGGAAGCGGGGGACGTAGAGCCGCCTTTAAGCAGATTAGAAGATTTTCAAAATCCTAAAGAAGAACTATTAAATGCAATCACACAAGAGAAAGAAGTCCTTGTGACGAAACGTTCAGATAAGGTGAATCTAGTCGGGATTTACCTTTTAGCAGCCGGGATTATCGTTCTTTTAATCATCGCTTATTTGATTTAATCCCTTTAAGTACCGGTGAAATAAACTAAACAAAAACAGAAGTATTTTCCGTTTTTGTTTAGTTTATTTTTTTATGAGGGTCGCAAGAACACTCGTGACTTTAGTCGTGGGAAGTTCAAAAATGAGAAGAACCCATTTTGTGGTTGTTTACCAGTAAAATAATGTGATAAAATAAGGACAAGTCGAGGTGATAATATGGTTCGTTCTAAAGTAATTGCAATTGATGGACCAGCTGCAGCAGGAAAAAGTACAATTGCTCAAAAAGTGGCTCAAATGTTAGGCTACATTTATATCGATACGGGTGCGATGTATCGTGCAGTAACGCTAAAGGCGTTAAATGAAAAAATAGATGTAGAAGATGAGGAAACAATTGCAAACATGCTTAAAGATACAACGATTCGTTTAACGAATGATAAAAAAGTATTTTTAGATGAGGTAGATGTGACAGACGCGATTCGTCAGCCGATTGTTTCACAAAATGTATCAGCTGTTTCCGCGATTCGATTTGTGCGCGATGAACTTAAAAATCGTCAAATTGATTACGCGAAAACAGATAATGTGGTCATGGATGGCCGAGACATTGGAACAAATGTTTTACCAAATGCAGATTATAAAATTTTTATGACTGCATCTGTTGATGTTCGTGCGAAACGCCGTTATGATGAAAACTTGCGTCGATCAATTCCTTGTGATCTTGAGACATTGAAGGAAGAAATTGAATTACGTGATAAGTTAGATTCAACGCGTAAACATTCTCCTTTAACGAAGGCAGAAGATGCAATTGTCGTAGATACTTCTGATTTAACAATTGATGAGGCTGTTGAGGCAATTATAAATATTGTAAAAAAAGGTGGGGAATTTCAATGAAACAAAATCTAGAAGAAATGACGATGGGCGATGTCCTATCGATGGCCAATTTTGACTTACCAGCGGTAAATGATATTATCGAAGGTGAAGTGGTTCGTGTGACAAACCAAGAGGTAACTGTCGATATTCATGGAGCAACAGAAGGAACAATCTATTTAAATGAATTAACATTAGGTAAGGTAGAGTCTGCTAAAGATGTTGTTAAAATTGGCGATAAAATCAAAGCCATGATTAAAAAAGTAGATGATGAGCAAATTTTATTATCTCGTCGTGCACTCCTTGAATACGAACGTTTCCAAGAATTAAAAACGGCGTTTGAAAAAGGTGAAACATTAACAGGAACAGTTGAGCGCGTCGTTAAAGGTGGATTAATTGTCAATATTGGATTAGAAGCTTTCTTACCAGCCAATATGATTGATGTTCAATATGTTTCAGATTTGAATGCCTATGTCTCACAAGAAATTCCGGTTCGAATTGTAGAATTTAACGTCCGTAATCGAAAAATTAAGGTTTCACGTAAAATGGTCGTTGCAGAACAATTAAAAGCGGCACGAGAAGAACAATTTTCAACATTAACACTTGGAGAAGTTGTTGAAGGTGAAGTCGTTCGTATTGAAAAATATGGAGCTTTTGTTCGCTTTGGTTCATTAGAAGGGTTGGTTCACATTTCAGAAATTTCTCACTTACCTGTTGCAAATGTAGAGGATGCTTTATCAATCGGTCAAAAAGTATCTGCTAAGGTGATTAAAATTGAGGGAACGAAATTACAGTTATCAATTAAAGCAACGTTATTAACACCATTTGAACAATTTGCCTCAACTCATCAAGTCGGTGATGTATTAGAGGGACAAGTTGTACGTTTAATGGATTTTGGAGCTTTCGTAGAAGTCGCACCAGGTGTTGAAGGGTTAGTTCACTTATCTGAATTATCATGGGATCATAAGGCAAAATTAGAGGATGTTGTATCTGAAGGACAAACCGTCTCTGTTCGTATTCTTTCAATCGATCATAAAAACCAACGTCTTGCGTTATCGATTAAACAAGTAGAGCAAGATCCATGGATCGTATTCAATCATCAAGTCGGTGATGTGATTAAAGGTCAAGTGACGAATGTAACAGATTTAGGAGCCTTCATTAAAGTTGCTCCATATATTGAGGGATTATGTCATTATACAGAAGCTTCATGGAACCCACAAGTTAAATTGGAATCAATGGTTAAGGTTTCAGATGAAGTGGAAGTTAAGATTATTTCATTAGATGTTAAAAAACATCGTTTAGGATTATCATTACGTCAAGTTAAATCAAATCCTTGGAAAACAGTCTCTTTTAAACCGTTAGATATTATTAAAGGACAAGTGGTTTCAACAAATGACCGCGGAGCCTTTATTGCAGTAGAAGAAGATGTGGTTGGATTCTTACCGATGAATCAAGTGACTGAAAAACGTATTTCACGTGTTGAAGATGTTTTAACATTAGGACAAGAGGTTGAGGTTAAAGTGACTCGTTTTGAACCTCAACAATTTAAGTTAGAATTAAGCATTCGTCGTATTGCTGAAGATGCTGAACGCGAAGAATTTAACAATTATATGCAAACGCAAGAAGCAGTTGAAAATGAAACATTGGGAGATTTATTTGGTGACGCTTTAAAAAATTTATTATAAGATAGTAGGACTCATCGAAATAAAAAAAAGAATAGTTAGAGAGAGGTCCCTTTTCGAAAGCTGATTCAGATGCATCTTTCCCGAGAGAAACAACGTTTTAGTTTGATGACGAAAGTTATTTTATGAAGGGCATGAATCAGAGTTGTTGTTATAAAAAAAGGGGGGAATGCCCCCTTTTTATTTTTATTCTTGAAAATTTGACTAATGGAGTCAAAAACTACTATAATATTAACGATGTATTTTTTTGAAAGGTGAAAGAAGGTGGCAGCATGGTATTACCTGTAGTAGCAATTGTCGGACGACCGAATGTCGGAAAGTCGACGATCTTTAATCGGATTGTTGGATCACGTGTATCGATTGTAGAGGATGAACCTGGAATTACTCGTGACCGCATTTACAGTAGTGGAGAATGGTTAACACGTAAATTTAATGTGATTGATACGGGCGGAATTGAAATTGGTGATGAACCGTTTGTTAAACAAATTAAGCATCAGGCAGAAATTGCAATGGATGAGGCAGATGTCATTGTATTTGTAACGAATGCACGTGATGGAATTACGCAAGCGGATCAAGAAGTTGCCAATATGTTATATAAGACAAATAAACCTGTTATTTTAGTTGTAAATAAGGTTGATGATATTAATTATAAAGATCAGATTTATGAGTTTTATTCATTAGGACTAGGCGATCCTATTGCAACGTCTGCCGTTCATGGGATTGGTTTTGGGGATATGCTTGACCAAATCGTATTACAAATGCCGGATAAAAAAGGTAAAGAATATGAAGAGGACGTCATTAAGTTCTCATTAATTGGACGACCAAATGTTGGAAAATCTTCATTAACGAATGCTATTTTAGGAGAAGAACGAGTTATCGTAAGTGACATTGCCGGAACGACTCGAGATGCGATTGATACGGAATTTACGAAAGACGGTCAAAAGTATGTGGTGATTGATACAGCTGGAATGCGTAAACGCGGTAAAGTATATGAAACGACAGAAAAATATAGTGTTCTTCGTGCCCTTAGTGCGATTGATCGCAGTGATGTATGTTTAATTGTAATCGATGCTTCAAAAGGATTAATTGAACAAGATAAACGTGTGGCCGGATATGCTCACGAGGCTGGAAAAGCGGTTGTTATTGTGGTAAATAAATGGGATGCCATCGAAAAAACAGATAAAACGATGAAAGAATGGGAAGATTTAATTCGCACAGAGATGGCATTTTTAGATTATGCGCCGATTGTCTTTTTATCAGCATTAACGAAACGTCGCCTACACACGTTATTTGAACCGTTGAATCTAGCGGCAGAAAATCATAAAAAACGTGTGGTCACTCATGTCTTAAATGATGTCATCATGGACGCTGTGGCGATGAATCCAACGCCAACGCATAATGGACAACGTTTACGTATTTACTACGCAACACAAGTTTCGATTCAACCGCCGACATTTGTTGTATTTGTTAATGACCCAGAGTTATTACATTTTTCATACAAGCGTTATTTAGAAAATTGTATGCGCCAAGCGTTTGGATTTGAGGGAACACCTATTCATATTATTGCAAGAAATAGGGATTAATTGGTATATAATGAGGAGGATTTATAATGGTTAAACATGTAACAGTAGTGGGAGCTGGAAGTTGGGGAACTGCGTTAGCGCAAGTTTTATGTGATAATAAAAATCACGTCATGTTATACGATTTGAATGAAGAAATTGTTAAAGACATTAATGAAAATCACCGAAATTCTCGTTTCTTTGAATCAGTTGAATTGCCTCTAACATTACAGGCAACAACAGATTTAAACGAAGCATTAAAGAATGCAGAGGTTATTTTATTATCTGTTCCAACGAAGGTCATTCGCGACGTTTTAAAGACGATTAATGCTCAATTAGACCACCGTGTTGTGATTATTAATGCGAGTAAAGGAATCGAACCTGGGACTCACAAGTGTGTGTCTGAGATCGTCATTGAAGAAATTAATCCGGATTATTTAGATGCCTTTGTTGCATTGACAGGTCCTTCTCATGCGGAGGAAGTGATTGAGCGATCATTAACAACTGTAACTTGTGCAGCAACCGTATTAGAGCGAGCGAACGATGTTCAAAAAATGTTTACGAATGATTATTTCCGCGTTTATCGAGTGGATGATTTAATTGGAGTTGAAGTCGGTGGATCAATCAAAAATGTCATCGCATTAGCTGCTGGAATTTTGGCAGGGCTTGGTTACGGTGATAATCCAAAGGCTGCTTTAATTACGCGTGGACTTGTTGAAATTAAACGGCTTGGAGTAGCTGTTGGGGCAAAAGAAGAAACATTTAGCGGTCTGAGTGGATTGGGTGATCTAATTGTGACATGTACATCTGTTCATAGTCGCAATTGGCAAGCCGGATATAAGATTGGAAATGGCTCTAATTTACAAGAAGCCCTTGATAGTATGACGATGGTCGTTGAAGGCGTTCGAACATGTCAGGCGACGTATGAGATGGCACAGGCTTTAAATATTGAAATGCCGATTGTAGAGACGGTTTATGAAGTTATTTTCAATAAATTAGATCCACGTCAGGCTATTCATCAATTAATGGGACGTGAAATGAAGCCTGAATTTTATTAATCACCCGTTTAAAAATGTGAGGTTAAAATCGGGTCATTAGTCACAAATAACCTCCTGGTGTCATATGTTATATTGAACATGAGACATGAGGAGGTTTTATTTATGTTTAATAATCTTTTTGGACGTTTCGGTAATAATGTGAATGTGGATCAAGATGAAATCTTCAATATTGCAGATCAAGCCTCAGGAATGGATTTGCAAAATGAAGAACAAGTTCGTGCATTAATTCAAAGTGTTGGGGCTATCGTTGGACGTAAGGTAGATAAATCGGTTGAGGATCAGTTAACAAAAATGATTCTTAACGGTGAAGTGCCAACAGATATGGACCAATTATTGAAAATGATGATGTAATCTAAGTGAAATGTTTTTAAAGGAAAGAGACGGAAAGGGAGGTTAGCGCTAAGGCTAATCTCCCTTTTATGTTACAACGGATGAAAAGTCATAAAAAGTTATCATATCTTTGCGGGATAGGTGCATATAATTCGAAAGAAACGCAACCTAATTCGTTTTCGTGTTAGGTTAGGGTAAATCCTTTGGATTTATTCAGACGTCGGATCAAAAAATAAAAGTTTTATTAAAATTCTCTCATAAAGTAGAGAATAAGCATCATACATTGTTAGTGACAAATATAATTGAAAATGGAGGTTACACTATGGAAACTAATGAACTGATGAGAGACGTTGTTGCCCGCACAAATGGAGAGTTTTATTTGGGTGTCGTAGGAGCGGTTCGTACAGGAAAATCTACGTTTATCAAAAAATTTATGGAATCACTTGTTATTCCATTAGTTGAAGACGAAAATGTAAAAAAACGTATGGTAGACGAATTGCCACAAAGCGCAAATGGTAAAACAATCATGACAACTGAGCCAAAATTTATTCCAGCACAAGCAGTAAATGTAACAGTTGAGGGAGAAGTTTCGGCAAGTATCCGATTAATTGACTGTGTTGGATACGTTATTCCAAGTGCAGTTGGTTATGAAACTGAGGAAGGTCCACGCATGGTGAATACTCCATGGTATGAAGAACCAATTCCATTCGTTGAAGCGGCAGCTATCGGAACACAAAAAGTAATTGAGGACCATTCACACATTGGGATTGTGATGACAACAGACGGTTCAATTGGAAATTTCGATCGTGAAGACTATTTAGAGGCTGAACAGTTAGTCATTGAACAGTTAAAAGCTATTAATAAACCGTTTATTGTCGTTTTAAATACAACGCATCCAAAAACGGATGATGTAGCGGCTTTACGTGGAGAATTACAAGAGGAATACGGGGTTCCAGTTATTCCATTAAGCGTTGAAAACATGACGAAAAAAGATATCTATAGCGTGTTAACAGAGGCATTATATGAATTCCCAGTTTCAGAATTAGATATCAAATTACCAAGCTGGGTAGACGCATTAAGCGATGATAACTGGTTAAAAGCACGTTTCTTAAAATTAATCAATCAAAGTACAAATGAATTTTATAAACTTCGCGATATTAACTATTTAGCAGAAGAGTTAAAAGCTGAAGATGTGATTGAAGATTGCTACATCAGCGCTTTAGATGCTGGGGTCGGATTAGCGGAGTTAGAAATTAAAGTACCTAACGAGTTATACGATCAAATTTTAACAGAATTAGTTGGGCCAATTAAAGATAAAGCGGACTTAATGTATTTATTACAAGACTACGCAAACATCAAAAAAGAATATGAACCAATCGCAAGTGCCTTACAAATGGTTAAACAAGTAGGATACGGGATTGCGACACCATCTATTGAGGATATGACATTAAGCCAACCAACGGTTGTCAAACAAGGATCTCGTTACGGAGTTCGCTTAAAAGCGATTGCACCATCTATTCATATGATTCGTGTTGATGTTGAGTCTGTGTTCGAGCCAATCATCGGAACAGAACAACAAAGTAAAGATTTAATTGATTTCATCTTAAAAGATGTCGATGAAAATCCATTATCAATTTGGTCAACTGAAATCTTTGGTCGCTGCTTAAGCGAAATTGTACGCGATGGAATTTCAGCTAAATTATATTCAATGCCAGAAAATGCGCGTATGAAATTACAAGAAACATTAATTAAAATTGTTAACCAAGGTAATGGCGGATTAATCGCAATTATGTTATAATTCACCCAAAAAGTTCTCTCATCAGGAAGTTGGTGAGAGAACTTTTTAATATATTTTCATAAAAAGCTGATTAAGAGTTATAAATTTATGACATAATAGAATAAAATAGTGTAGATAAAGAAAATAGGCAAATAAATGTTTGCACCACCGTATAGGGTATGGTAAACTTTTAGTTGCAATGAACATCTTAGGAGGTATTTAAAATTTATGAATCGTTCTCAATTAGTAGATAAAATCGCTGAAAAAGCGGAGTTAACAAAAAAAGAAGCAGATAAATTTTTAAGTGCGTATATTGAAACGGTAACTGAGGCATTACAAGAGGATGATAAAGTTGCTTTAGTCGGATTTGGAACATTTGAAGTTCGCGAACGTGCGGCTCGTCAAGGACGTAACTTACATACTGGAGAAACAATTGAAATTGAAGCGAGTAAATACCCAGCATTTAAAGCAGGTAAAGCTTTAAAAGATGCTTTAAAATAATGGATAAACGATAAAAAAGACAACTCATTGCAGTTGTCTTTTTTATACATGAGGGTTCATCGACGGTGCCTTATCTCCCTGGTTTTAACTTTTCTTCGTGAAGTAATCTTTATTAAGGACGTAAAAACAGATTGCCAAAGGATTTTGTGTGAGGGTATATCGGTTAGAGTAAAGGGAAGGCCGCGTTTTTAAGATGTTGCTACGGAATGTTTAATCGATGAAGAGAGTGTTTAATAAGCAGTTAAAGGGTCCATATTACAAGAAAGAAAATAGAGGTGAGTTGATGAGTGTTCGGTTTATTATTGGACGGTCTGGCGTCGGGAAAACACGTTTGATTTTAGATGAAATTAAACAGACGTGTGACGAATTTCCGCAAGGGGATCCGATTTATGTCTTAATTCCTGATCAGATGTCGTTTCATATGGAGTATCAATTGTTAAAGCAGAGTCGATATCCGAGTTTGATGCGTGTGCAAGGGTTGAGTTTTAACCGGTTTGCCTATCGTATTTTACAAGAAACGGGAGGATTAAGTCGTTATCATTTGGATGAGGTAGGTCTTGCTATTTTATTGAAAAAGGTCATGACTGAAAAGAAAGATGAGCTTTCTTTATTTCCGTATTATGCAAATAAGCCAGGCTTTATTAATAAAATTAGTGAAATGATTTCAGAGTTTAAAAGTTATTGTGTGAGTCCATCCCAATTATTTTCGTGTGCGAATAGGTTAGAGGAAGGGGTGAATGGTTCCACTCAGTCGCTCAAAAAAATCCAGGATCTTGCCATTTTATATGAAAATTTTGAACAGGTTTCTTTAAATAAATATTTGATGAGCGAAGACTATTATGCGCTTTTAAGTGAGCAAATTGCGAATAGTTCGACCGTCGCTCAGAGTGATTTTTATGTTGACGGGTATCATATTTTTAATAAGCAGGAAGAGTTAATTCTTTTCCAATTGATGAAATATGCTAAATCGGTCACGATTGTTTTGACCCATGATTTACAGTCCAATCGTCCAGTGTTTGATTTACCGCGACGGACGTTTCAACGCTTGCAAGAGGGGGCTATCGAACGGGGGCTTTCTTATGAGATTGTCGAATTATCTCGACAAACCCCGCCCCGTTTCTCTCAGTCATTAGCGCTTAAGCATCTTGAGGAACACTTTTTACAAACACCCGTTTCTCCATCCAATGAAAAAGGCGTCTCTTTTTTTGCAGCGGCTAATCAACGAATTGAGGTTGAAGAGGTAGCGAAGAGAATTTATCATCTGGTTCATGAAGAGGGATATACGTATAGTGATATAGCTATTTATACGGGGGATGCGGCTGCATATGATGAGTTAATTGCTGCGATTTTCCCTAAGTTTGAGATTCCAGTCTTTTTAGATGATAAAGAATCGATGATTCATCATCCATTAATGATGATGCTTTATCACTTATTTGAGGTTGTTTTATCGCATTGGCGACATGAGGCGCTTTTTACGGTGATTAAGACAGGGTTATTGATGAATGTAGAAGGGTTTAAGCGAGGACAATCTTTTTATGAAGCCTATCAAACTTATCAACGTCAAGTCGATGGACTGGAAAATTATTGTTTGACGCGAAACTTAAAAAAATCGGATTGGGTTGATGATGCCGATTGGAGTTATGATCGTTATCAAGGGTTAGGGCGAGGTTATGTCAAAACGGATGATGATTTAGAAATCGAGCGACAAATCAATCAACTTAAAAAAGAAATTCGAACGATCCTTGTGGCATTTGAAAAATCGCTTAAAAAAGCAAAAACGTATAAGGATTATGCCATTGCTGTTTTTACCTTTTTAGAGGAGTGTCAGATTCCACAAAAATTAGCGCTGTTTGAGGAGAGTGCTGAGGAATTAGGGGATTTGCAATTGTATAAACGACATGCCCAAGTTTGGAACAAGCTTCTTTCTCTTTTTGAACAGCTCGTTGAAATCGGTCAAGAGGAACCTGTGAGTTTAGAGGATTTCGTGAATATATTTAAAGCGGGGATTGAAGAGATGGTCTATGCGACCGTGCCCCCACGATTAGACCAGGTAGCTGTGGGTGAGTTAAGACGTGCCCGTTATCAACTGGTGAGTGATTTGAAGGAGCCGATGCAATATGGAATTAAACATGCCTTTGTACTTGGCGTTAATGAGGGAAAAATTCCTAAAACATTGACTGAAAGTAGTCTGTTAAGTGAGACCGAGCGAGAGGCCCTAAAATCGTTTGGGATTGAACTTTCACCAAGCCTCGTTCAAGCACAGGCAGATGAGCAATTTATTTTGTATACCGTTTTCACTTCTCCGAAACTTTCATTGACCTTGTCGTATGCTAGTAGTAATGATGAAGGAAAAGAATTTTTACCGTCGTATGTGTATGGCCATCTTAAAGCGATGTTTAAAGCATCTGTTGAACAACAAATCGGGCGTGAATGGGAAGAGGATGTTTATGCTCATTTAACGACGCCTTCGCAAACTGTGGCCCACTTGATTGCAGTATTGAAGCAAGATGGGAATCAAAGGGCTTATTATGAACCGTTATTGGATTATTATAAGGAAAAAGAGCCATTGACTTATCAAGTAATCATGAATATTTTAAATTACCAAAATGAAGTCGTTCCGTTAGACGAAGCGCTGACGAAACAGCTATATAGCGAGGAAATTGTAGCAAGTGTTTCCCGACTCGAATTATTCAATCAATGTGAGTTTGCTCACTACCTGCGATATGGACTACGTTTAAAGGAGCGTCCAACCTACCGGCTCGATTTACCTCATATCGGTGAGCTTTATCATGAAGCGTTAAAACGAATTTCAGAGATGATTAAGCGAGAAAATCGGTCATTTTCTGATTTAAGCGTTAAAGAATGTCAAACATTGTCACAATTAGTGGCCGATGAGTTAAGTGAACAACTCTTATATAAAATTTTACGTCAAAGTAAACGAATGATGAAATTGACAGAACGCTTAACCCAAGTGGTGTACAAGACATTGCTCGGCTTAAAATATCAAGGGCAACACAGTTTATTTAAACCGTTATTCTTTGAATTACCGTTTGATGCGCATGAGACATCGGGGATCCATCTTAAATCCCGTGAGTTACCCCATGGATTTAAACTTTCCTTAAAAGGAATTATCGACCGAGTGGATTTGGCAAAAAATGAAGCGGGGGACCGCGCTTATTTACGAATTATTGATTATAAATCAAGTGAAAAAACATTAGAGTTAGATAAAGTGTATTATGGATTGAGTTTACAATTATTAACCTATTTAGATATTGTCGTATCAAATGCGTTGCAATTGATTGATTTACCTGCTGAGGTGGGGGGGCTCCTTTATTTTCATGTACATCGTCCATTTATTAGCCATGATGTTGACGATTTGTTGCGACAAGTTGATCATGAACAAAAGGTCGAACAGTTACAATATGAAAAATATAAAATGAGTGGTTATTTACCTGAGGATTACGAAGTGGTTCATTTGAGTGACCAACGATTAGGGGAACAAGTTAAAAGTGATATTGTCCCTGTTACATTGAAAAAAGATGGGAACTTTGCTTCACGTGGCAATGCAGTTTTAGCAAACGATTCTTTACAGCTGTTACGTCAGTATACAAATCAAATGATTGAAGATTCAGCTATTAAGATTACGAAAGGGAATCTTCAAATTAATCCAACCAAACACGGATCTCAAACTGCCTGTGATTATTGTCAATATCGGGGCATTTGTCAATTTGACTTAGACTTTTCAGGTAATGATTGGCGCGTGTTACCTAAAATGAAAGCCGAGGTGGCGTTAGAGGCAATCAAATGTCGATTAGAGGAAGGAGTAGATAAAGATGATGAGTAATTTGCCAAAGAAACCTCAGGACACCATTTGGAATGATGAACAGTGGCAAGCCATTTATGAAAAGGGGCACGATTTATTAATCTCAGCGGGTGCGGGTTCGGGAAAAACAGCCGTTTTAGTGGAACGAATGATTCAAAAGGTTTTAATCGACCAGGTGAACATCGATGAATTATTAGTGTTAACTTTTACGGAGGCGGCAGCTGCCGAGATGAAACAACGGATTCGTGCTCGAATTGAACAAGAATTGGCCCTTCGACCGAATGATTTGTTGTTAGCCACCCAGCTCAATAAAGTGGCATCCGCTAATATTTCGACATTTCACGCGTTTTGTAATAAGCTCATTCGTCGATATTACTATCTGTTGCAGTTAGATCCCGTTTTTAAAATTGCAGATGAGATTGAAGTTGGAATTTTACAAGATGATGTCATTGAAGCTTTATTTGATGAGTTAGCCGAATTAGACGATGAGGGATATCTTCAATTAAGCGAGCGCTTTAATAGTGATCGAGATGATGAAGCACTCAAAACGATGATTTTAAAAGTTTACGAATTAGCACGTTCAAATCCAAAGATGGAGCAATGGCTAAAAAACTTGCCCGACTTATATGAGTGGGATGGCGTAGATTTAAGCACTTGGAAACATTATCAAGAGCTCAATCATCTTATCTCTCCGATGCTTGATGAGGCACTACTTGATTTAAAAAAGGCTTGTGCGTTTGCCAAAGACGCTGAAGTCATGGGGGTTTTACATAAATACCCGACGGAAGTGTATGAACAAGATCTTGCGTATCTTAATCGCTTAAAAGAAGGACGTCATGGAACTTATGAGAACTTACGTGAAGCGTTTAAGGGAACAAAACTAGCGACGTTTCCGAGATTCAATGCAAAACAATATGATAAGGAAGCGCATGAACAAAGTAAGAAGGCACGCGATTCGTTTAAGACAAGAATTGGTAAACTCGAAGAAAAATATTTTGTTTATTCCAATGAAACGCATCAACAACATTTTAAAGCAAGCCAACAACTTGTAGCGTCCCTTTCAAGACTCGTTTTATTATTTCATGAACGATTTTTAAAAGCGAAACGCCAACGTCAGATGTTAGACTTTTCCGATTTAGAATGGAGTACACTTCAATTACTTGTTCATGAGGGGCAAGCAACCGATATTGCTAAAGAAGTTTATCGTCAATTTAAAGAAATTATGATTGATGAGTATCAAGATACGAATTCCATGCAGGAGTATATTATTCAGTCGATTGCTAAAGCTTCTAAGCCAGAGATTCCTATCTTTATGGTAGGCGATGTGAAGCAATCGATTTATCGGTTCCGATTAGCAGAACCCGGAATTTTTCAGGAGAAATATCAACGTTTTTCTACTCATCAGGCGAATGGAAATAAAATTGATTTAATGAAAAATTATCGCTCGCATCAACAAGTGATTGATGCAACGAATTACATTTTTACACAGTTAATGGATGAAGAAGTGGGGGAAATTGCTTATGATGAGGCGGCCCGCTTAAAGCTTGGCGTTTTAAACGAGGCAGACGATGAATTTAATCAGAGTGAAATTCACCTTATCGATAAGCCACAATTTGAGGAAGAAAGTGAAGTGGATTTAAGTGCCGTGGAGGTAGAGGCGCATCATATTGCTCGATTAATTTTACAATGGATGAATCAAGGTCAAGAAATTTATGATCGAAAAAAAGGATGTTACCGTCCCTTACGCTATCAAGATATCGTTATTTTAATGCGATCTTTAAGTAGTGTGACGATTTTTCAAGATGTCTTTAGAAGTTATCATATTCCGCTATTTACGGAGCAAAATACGGATCTGTTTGATTCCATCGAAATTATTAATTTAGTTTCCTGCCTCAAGGTCATTGATAATCCTTATCAGGATATTCCACTCGTTGGGTTGATGCGCTCGCCCCTCTTTTTCTTTAGTGAACGTGAACTATCTATCATTCGCGTGTCAGGGAAAGCAACTTCGTTTTATGACCTTGTCCGCCATTATGCTAAAGAAGGAGACGATGCGTTATTAAAGGAAAAGGCTCATCAGTTTATTCAGCGTGTGGAGCAGTGGCGATTTAAGTCGAAAACAGTGTCTTTGTCGCAGTTATTGATGCAAATTTATGAACAAACCCTCTATTATGAATTTGTGTTAGGGCTTCCTCATGGCTATTTACGAAAGGCAAATTTAGATGTTTTTGTTGATAAAGCTCGAATGTATGAAACAACGACTAAAAAGGGAGTTTATGGTTTTGTTCAGTACATTGAACGGATGCAATCGTTAGGGAAGCATTTTGCGAAAGCTAAAACAGTGACGGCGACGGAAGATGTCGTTCGGGTCATGTCCATTCATAAATCAAAAGGGCTTGAATTCCCAGTGGTCTTTTTGGCTCAAATTCATAAGACGTTTAACCGTCAAGATGAGTTAGGAAATTATTTACTTCATAAAAATTATGGCGTGGCGATGAAGTATATCGACCCTGTTCTCCGCTTTAAACAAAAGACAATGGCTCAAAATATTGTTGGTTCTGTCATTCATAAAGAAATGTTAGCAGAAGAGATGCGTTTACTCTATGTTGCGATGACGCGGGCTCAATCGAAACTTATTTTTACGGGAGTTTTTGATGTCAAACGAAAGTTAGCCGCAATGAGTGAAGTGGTGATGCAATCAAAAACGAAACTCCCGATGATGGCGAGAATGCAGGCGAAAAGTTATGCGGATTGGCTAATTCCGGCGGTCTTGCGCCATAAAGATTCCAAAGAAATCGTGGAAACGTATGGTGAGGGAAAACCATTATTAGTAGATGATACAAGCCGGTGGGAGATACGCCTTATCTCAGATTACGAGGAGTTGATGGCACCCGAGATGACGGATCAGGCTCATGATTTTATCCCACCTGTCATTGATTTTGAAAAGGTATTTCAGCATCGGTATCCGTATCAAGCGCTCGTTGACATCCATGCGAAGCAGTCCGTTTCTCAACGAAAAGAGGAAGAGAGTGCGCCACTGATTAAAGGAGTGCCCGAGGTCAAGACGCAAGTTGCCTATGACCGCCCCTCATTTATGAAAGAGCATCAAGTGACGGGACCAGAAGCGGGAACCGCCTTGCATCAATTTATGCAACATTTACCGATTAATTTGAACTATACGTTAGCAGATTTGCAGGAGATGAAACAGCGGGTTATTGAAAAAGAGATGATGACACCACTTATGGCAGATAAGATTGACCTTCATCAGGTGCTCGCCTTTACGAAGAGTCCGGTTTATCAAAGGCTGGCTCAAGCAATGACCATTAAAAAAGAGGTTCCTTTTATGACGCTTATTCAGCTGACAGAAGATAAACGCTCGCAAGTTTTATTGCAAGGGGTGATTGATTTATTAGCCGAATTTTCGGATGAGGTGTTGATCATCGATTATAAGACAGACTATGTGCGAGATTTTAAATCGCAATATCATGAACTAAAAGAGCGTTATGCCGTTCAAATGAAATATTATTCAAAAGCGATGAAAGAAATTTATCCGACTAAAAAAGTGACGTGTTATGTTTACTTTCTCAAGGTACAAGAAGTGGTTATTTATGAATAACACGTATAGAAAAAAGACTCATTTCCAGTCATGGAAATGAGTCTTTTTTAATCATCAAATTTGACGTTATCTTTAATATAAGCTTTTGTTTTTAAATAAAGCGTTCGCTCATGATAATCGACTTCACTATGTTTAATTTTAGTGCCTTCAATATAGGAAGCAAGAACGATTCCAAATAAAATCATATAGGAAAGTGATGAACTTCCTCCATAACTGATAAATGGAAGGGTGACCCCTGTAATCGGAAGAAGCCCAATCGTCATTCCAATATTTTGAATTTGTTGGAAGAAGAGCATCCCGAAAATTCCAATACAAACATAACTATTGTAGTGTCCACGATTAATAGTGGCTGTATTTAAAATTTCATAGTCAAATAACCCACATAAAGTAACAGTAATTAGCGTTCCGATTAAACCAAAATCCATTCCGATAACCGCAAAGATGAAGTCGGTATGTGCTTCAGGAAAGTAGACATGGGCACTTTGGAATCCATTTCCAATCAGGTTTCCAGACCCGATAGCAAGTAATCCTTTCGCTAACTGCATTCCTTCTTTATCCATCGTGCCAAAGGGATCGAACCATCCGAAGAAGCGATTCAGTTTATAGGCATCAACCTTAAGTGTTCCGGTTAAAAAGTCAGGGAAGACACCGACGAGTAAAATAAAGGCGGTAATGAGTGCGATGGCAATCCCAGCGACGACTAAAATATAACGCCACTGAATCCCAGAAGCAAAAATCATCATGGCAATAAAGAATAAAATAATCATCGTGACCCCTGAATCGGGTTGGATGAAAATTAAAATCGATGGGGGTAAAATGGCAGCCATAATTTTTATTAATAGATTTAAATCGGTATGAAAATTACGTCGAATGTGTGGATAGCGTTCATTATGACATTGGATAATGTCGGCAACGACGAGAACGAGTCCAATTTTCATAAACTCTGACGGTTGGATAGTTCCAATACCCGGTAGTTTATACCAAGAAACTGCCCCATTTAAATCTTTAACGAGAGGAATCGGAAGGTGAAGATATTTGTAGGCAGCTAGTCCGATGAGTGGAATCATGCACAAACCGTAAATCCACCATCGAAGGGCACGAATACGGTCGACGCCAACCATAATAATAAAAACAGCTATGACAGCACCGATTCCAATAAATAGCAATTGTTTGGAAGCGTTCGTATCAGAAGTCGCGGCATAATTGATTTTATAAAGAGGAGACGCTGATTGAATAGCGACAACGCCAATCCCAATAATTAAAATTAAGTAAACAATAATGGGATTATAAAATAAAATCTTAAACTTATTTAAAATATTTCTCAAGTTTATCACCTATTACATCAGGATATAATTTCTATTCTATCAGATAATAGAGAAATTGATAAGCCATTGAAATCATTTTTTGAGTTCAGCGGAAAAATCTTTTAGAAGCGAGATGATGATGGAATCAATAGGATTCATTTAAAGGGGTGGTTTAAGAGGAGGAATAACGGATTAAAAATAAATACGGTATGAGTCCAATTGAATATAGACTTCATACCGCATAAATTCGCTTTTTATTAACTGTCTACTTGAAAGGTACTACTTCACAGTGGCTACTTTTTCAATTTATTTGCATCTTCTCTTATTTGGCGGACAGTAGGAACAGGTAATCCCGTTTTAAATGCAATTGTTTCATCATCTAAAATATCTAATAGGTTCTTGGCAATTTCTAAATCCCGTTGCATCTTTCCTTGCTCAAGACCTTGCTGGATTCCCTGTTGAATCCCTTGTTCAAGTCCCTCATCTCGTGCTGTTTGTAGACGGCTTGTTTCATCAAGTAGGGCCTTTAAGCGTGCTTCGTAGTATAAACGGTATTTTTCATTACAGCTTAGGACAAGGAGTTCGTCCTTTGCTTCGCGAATCGTTTCATGTTGATGAGCCAACTCATAACTGACTTGACTTTCGGGATGTTTAATAAACTCGAGCCAGGCCTCCAATTGTGTTTTTATTTCACCTGCATCTTGAATATCTTTTATCTTATCTAGTTCAATAAAATGGATTTCTAAAAGGTCACTTAATTGTTCGTTTCGCTCGCGTTCTTTTAAAACATAACAACTATGGTACTCAGTAGTTTCAAGTAAGTCAAAAGATA
>DKYS01000102.1 GCA_002493395.1 Turicibacter sp. UBA7094
ACGTGCCCATTTTCTAATACAACGTAATTTTGTGTTAAAAAAATAGGCTGGGTCTCTTTCGTGAACGTATCGTTAGCTTCTTGCTTATCTGTGATAAATGTATAGACGCCTACGATTTTTGACTCCAGAATCAATGTTTTACAATGATCACATTCCGAAACGGTGAGCATAAGGGGATACCCCTCAAATTCGGTAGAATGGGATGATTTTAGGACATGCGGGATGTCTAATATTTTTTCCATGTGGTTGTGCCTCCTTGTCTGCTTATCTATGACGATTTTGTAGGGTTCCCTTAAATGAAGAAAAAAACAACTGTTCCTCGGGGAGAGGTTCCAGTTGTTTAATGAAAGATATTATTTTGATAAAAGAAGGAGTTTTGGTGGAAGTTTCTCAAACTCACTTTGTGGAGAATCTAAGCTGCTCAGAAATTCTTCTAGTTACCTCCACATATAGGGATTTTTAATTTATCATGTTTTAACCGGTTGTTCTCCCTACCCTTAAGGTATGGACTAATTATACGCCTTTTATTCAATGAGTGGGGAATTTTTTAATAAATAATAGAAAAAAACGTTCGGGGGGACGAACGTTTTTTAGGGAGAGAGTAATATGAAGTTTTTAGGGGGGAGTAAGTATAAAACTTACTTTTATAGTATGGAGCAAAAGATAAAAATTATTCAGACTTTCCCTAATAAATGAGAGATTTGAACAATTTTTATTTTTCGACTTCAAACTAAGAGAGAGATTTTGCTCATGAAATTAACTTGAGGTTGGAATGAGATAGATTGGAGGCACTGTTTTAATCTTGGGAACGTTGCATAAGATTTTTTGATATTGAGGTTCGCCGTTTAAGAGAGAAATGCCTGAGTAATCGATGATTAAAATACGGGCAAGTGTCGTGTTAGTTTAATTAAAAGGCAGACTTTTTCCCAATTACCCAGGGAATATCAATTTGAGACTATTTTAATTGCGAGTATGTGAGAATGACTAGTCTGTTTAAGTTAGAAATTTAGTTACCGTAAATCAACAATTAGTGGCCTCACCCGACTCTCTTTTTTACGATTTTGGTGAGGTATACGAGCATCGGGGGAATAAATGAGACTAATCTTAGAGTTAATTAGGAGGGAATAGAACAAAAGCCACTAGAATAACGGATAAAGGGGCAAGGCCGAAAGGAGTACGGAGGTGATTAGGGGATGCTATGCGCGAATACGGTGATTTATTATCTTTTTACGAGTTAAAAGATGATTGGTACAATAACGATAAACGTGAATGTTAATAGGCGTTGCTTGTAGCAACGGGCAGGCTCTCATAGAATAGTGGTATCAAGCGAAAGAAAGGTGGTTATCTCTTATGTTAAACGAAAATATTAAAGCAATTAGGAAATCAAAAGGACTCTCTCAAGAAGAACTTGCAATCAAACTGAATGTAGTGCGTCAAACAGTTTCTAAATGGGAGTGCGGATTGTCCGTTCCTGATTCTGATATGTTAATCAGTCTATCGGAAGTGTTAGAAACACCCGTAAGCATATTACTTGGAGAAACGGTTATGGAGTCGAAGGTGGATGACTTAAAAATAATTTCTGAAAAACTAGAGATTATAAATTTACAACTCGCCCAAAGAAAGAACATAAGACGAAAAGTTCTTCACTGGCTACTGATTTTGTTGGGTCTGATTATCATAACCATTTTTGCGGTTTTAATAAGATTAAATAGCCCTTACTTAGGTTGGGATTATCATGATCCTGAAACTGCCGTTGTAGGGGTAGCTTTTCGTGCATTTGAATGGTTGTTTGTTAGATTAGCACCAGTTATCCTTATTGGGGTAAGTGTTGGAATTTTTTTAACACGGGAGAAAGGGTAAAACGAATTAATTTTTAGGCCTCAATAAGATTATTTATCTAAACTAAAAAATAGTCATACGGCATGATATAGTACCTTCGAAGTAGACGAAAAATAAGAGTGATATGACGATTATTTAGGATAGAATCACTTTAGAGTCTACTAATGAGGTACTTTTCTTATGGGGCTAAAACGTATTAATTATAACTTTACTTATTCAATACAGTTAAAGTATAAAAATTGGTATTAAGGACGGGGATTCAATTCTTTTCATGTAGGAATTGTCTATCCTTGAATACGCAAAAAAACGTTCATGGGGGAATGAACGTTTCTTGATAATATAAGAAATTTAGGAAGAGTTTTGTGAAAAATATTTTAGGGGGGGAGTAAGTTTAGCACTTACATCTTTGTTTTAGGTAAAAGAGGTGAATTTTATTCAATGATGAGTTAAATTAACGAAATAATTGATATTTATGAATGGGTCCCGGTCTTTTTAATACGAAAAAGTCAGTTAAAAATAATAATAGAAAAAGGACGATGTAAATGCCATTACTGACTCCAAATCACTTGAATACCATCTTCTTGAACAATGATTTTATCAATGAATAAATCAACAATGGCGGTTTGTGTATCAAGGTTGCACTCCCAGAGGTTAGGAATTCCGTTTTTAATATACTTCTGTAGCATAGATCTTTCGGTGTTTGATTTCTCTGACTCGATTAATAGTTTTTTCATACTGCTCTTTTCTAAATTTTGAATTCTCGCAAATACTTCATCTTCTAAATCGGAACGTTTAATTGTTCGATTGTGGCATTTACTATCATAGTAGCGAGGCATTTTACGTCTGCGACAAATCATATAGTAGTAGGTCACTTTATCTCCATTAGCCAGTTTAGAGTTTGCTCCATAGACGACATAGTTTTCTTTGCAACACCCACACACTACTTTTTGTCTGAAAACATTGTTTTTTATTTTTCCGAAATTATATCCTTTAAAATGTTCATTCACTCGTTGGGCTTCATTAAATAATTCAGTCGATATAATGGGTTCGTGAGCGCCTTTAAACCATTCACCGGCGAAAGATACCTCACCGATGTATAAACGGTTCTTTAGAAGGGCTGTAATGCGTTGTGGACGTAATTCAGGAAATCCCTCACGTTTCAATTTCTTTTGAACTTTGATATAGGATTTAAGTAGGACATATTCTTCAAAAATTCTAACGATGTGGTCGCGTTCTTTTTCATTGATGACTAACTCTCCACGAGCAAGTCGTGTATAGCCGTAAGGACTTGCATCAGCACCACCGGCCCATAACCCTTCATCTTTCACCATTTTAAGGCGCCCACTTCTAAGACGCTCCGTAATGGTTTCACGCTCAAGTTGTGCAAATATGGACATGATTCCAATCATGGCTCGACCGAATGGAGTAGAGGTATCAATCGTTTCAGAAATTGAAATAAATTCTATGCCATTCGGAAGAAACATTTCCTCAATTAAGTAGAGTGTGTCCCGTTGACTTCGGCTTAATCGGTCAAGCCGATAGACAACTACGGCATCCACCTTTTTTGCCCTAATATCTTTTTCTAATCTCCGTAATGCAGGGCGGTTAAGGTTTGAACCACTATACCCTCCATCTACATACTCAGTAATATCGTTCCAACCTTTGGATGAACAAAAAGCTCTCATTCGTTCTTTTTGAAGGGATATACTATAATTTTCAATCTGTTGCTCGGTTGAAACTCTGGCATAGATTGCTACTTTCATGAGGATTCCTCCCATAGGGGTAATAAATTCTGTTAAAATAATAATCTTTCCCAAAAAAATATTTCTAAAAGTCTTAATCGGAGATTTTTTAATTTTTCGGATAAGAAATGATTTGACTAATAGGTGGATTAAAATTTCAACCGTTTTCAATGTCTGTAGTTTATCAATAACTATCCTTATTAAACGTCTTGTCTAAACAAAGGTTCTATGTATGAATTTTTTATGTGTTTCTTTTAATATTGCAATCTAGTATATAAAAAAACGTTCATGGGGGAAATGAACGTTTTCTATAATATAAGAAATTTAGGAAGAGTTTTATAAAAAATATTTTAGGGGGTGTAAGTTTAACACTTACATCTTTGTTTTAGGTAAAAAAGGTGAATTTTATTCAATAATGAGTTAAATTAATTAAATAATTATTATTTATGAAGGGGGACTTGGTCTTTTTAACATGAAAGAGTAAACTAGGGGTGGATGTGATAAAATAATAATAACTTAATAGAAAAAGGAGCGACAAACTAAATGGAACAGGAGACTATTTTTATTCGAAATCAGGGTTCTCAAAATGTGCTCAATGATTTGTTGCACTCGCTTAATCAGTGCGAAAAGTTTTATTTTACGGTAGCCTTTATGACATTTGGCGGAGTTCAGTTGTTAGTTCAAAAATTAAATGAACTAAAGAAACGAGGGGTGATGGGGAAGATTTTGACTTCTACTTATCAGCAATTTTCAGAGCCTAAAGCTATTGAAAAGTTACAAACTTTTGAAAATATTGAGGTGAGGTTGTATGATGAGCCAATAGAGGGAGGATTGCATGCGAAAGGGTACCTTTTTATGAGAGGCGATTGGGTCGAGGTTTATATAGGGTCGTCTAATTTAACGCCAAGCGCCTTAAGGCAAAATATTGAGTGGAATGTTAAATTAATAAAACATGCGAAAGATCCGATGGTAAAAGAGATATTATCAGATTATCAAACTTTATGGGAACGTGCGGGTGTGTTAACCCCAGAAAAACTTGAAAAATATAAGCTGAGTTATCAAAAATATCAATTGTTTAAAAAGGAAAATTTAGTCGAGGTTGATCCGATAATGAATCTCGAGACCCCTCAACCGAATTCGATGCAACAATTAGCGATGCAGCGGTTACAGGACTTACGAGATAAAGGAGAAAATAAGGCATTGGTAATAGCAGCTACT
>DKYS01000020.1:0-2282 GCA_002493395.1 Turicibacter sp. UBA7094
TTATTCCTCTTATATCTCTACTATTCCCACTCTAGCCATATCGCACAATCTATCTACATTCCTCCATCATTCACATAATAATACGCTAATATTCGCTCTCCACTTTACATTAAAAAGCATCCATTAAATCTATTCCAGTATTTCAATAAATTTATCTACACCTCATCAAATATTCACTCAAATTGTCGTATGTTCTATTTATAAACTTTATTTTAAGTAGACCACATTATTCAATTAAAATACTATCTGTTTCAACAAAAAAGATGATTTCAGTATCGCTGGAATCATCTTTCTTATTTTCTAAATTTTTAATTTATAATATAAAACGGCTTATTTTTTAGAAATTTTAAGTATATAATAAATTATGTACCTATTGTTACATTAATCTCATTATAAGGGGGAAAAAGAATGGAAAATAATAATTCCTACAATCCATTTCGTTTACTTAGTGACGTTCATTTAACGGAGGATATGAGTTGTTGTACTGACACTTATCTACTCGACCGTTCAACAATGAAAACAGAAGATTGTACTAATACTCCTACATCTAATCAAAAAGATGAAGAGTAGCAAAAAACCTAAACGCATTTTCTTGGGATTCCGTTGTAATAAAAAAAGTCTCTTTCAAATGAAAGAGACTTTTTTACGTAAATATCGTTTAATGGGCCCTAATGTAAATATCTCAATTTGAGACATGCTAGAAGAAATAATCATTTCTTTTACATTACCTAGCAATAATAAAGACTAACTATGTGATATGCGATAAAAAATGGCGCGAACCCGCGCCAATTTGTAAACAATGTGTTATTACTATTCAGCAGAGAATGGTAATAATGCCATGTGACGAGCACGTTTAATAGCAACTGTTAATTCACGTTGATATTTAGCGCTTGTTCCTGTTACACGACGAGGTAAGATTTTTCCACGATCAGATACAAAACGTTTTAATAAATCTACATCTTTATAGTCAATTTTCGTAATTTTGTTAGTAGTGAAATAACAAACTTTACGACGACGACGTCCTCCACGACGGAATTGAGCCATGATAGTTCCTCCTAACATCTTTTAAATTCATAATTTATTTTAAAATGGTAAATCATCATCAGAAATACTAATAGTCGAACTAAAATCCGGCTCGTTATTAAACGATGATGATGGATTAGCAAAGCTTTGATCCACATTTGGAGTAGAACTAAAAGGATTGCCCCCACCAAAGTTATTAGGTGTTGGCGCTTGTTGTGGAAATGATGGTGTTCCAGCATATCCACCCCCAAATGGGTTCCCTCCACCAAAATCTTGAGAAGGTTGAGCTCCGTAATTTCCACGATCAGCCGTTGCTGAACGTGGTTCTAAAAACTGAACGCTATCACATACAACATCTGTTGTATAGCGCATAGAACCATCCTGAGCTTGATAACTACCGGTTTCGATACGTCCTTCTACGCCGATTAAAGAACCTTTGCGTAAAAACTTGGCCATATTCTCAGCCTGGCTTCTCCATGCTACACAGTTAATGAAGTCTGCTTGTCGTTCTCCATTTTGACTAGTGAAAGTACGATTAACCGCAATACTAAATCGCAAATTTGCGATTCCATTAGTCGTATACTTTAGTTCTGGATCACGAGTTAATCGCCCTACTAAAACAACGCGATTAATCATTTATATCACCCTCACTTAGTACTATATAATATTAAGCTTCTTCTTTGATAGCGATGTAACGAATAACATCTTCGCTAATTCCAGCTAAACGATCAAATTCGTTTTTTGCTTCGATTGAAGAATTAACTGTCATTACAACATAGTAACCTTTTGTGAAATCTTCGATAGCATATGCTAAATCACGCATACCCCATTCTTTTGTTTCAACGATTTCCGCACCCATATTAGTAAACATGTTTTGGAAGTTTGTAATTACTGCTTTGCGTCCTTCTTCTTCTAAGTTTGGACGAACGATGTACATAATTTCGTATTTTCTCATTATATTGCACCTCCTCTTGGTCTAGACGGCCCATTATCGGGCAAGGAGTAATAGTCATATTACTCACAGTCATAAATTATAACATGTATTTTTAGATATTGCAATACAATTTTTTATTATCCTGTAATACACTTTAATCACTAACTTGTATTACAATAAAATCCAACATCTAATGGAATGGAATATAAATTTTGATTATCAGGTGGTATCCAAAATACCAGTCTGCACATTGTCTGGATTACTTAACTTTGCCGACTTTTCTACCTTCTAAAGAGAGACTTGTTCTACCAGATCCCCCTTTAAA
>DKYS01000020.1:2625-4768 GCA_002493395.1 Turicibacter sp. UBA7094
TCCCTTAACACAGGCGATTTTCATTCATATAAAAAATAGGCCCCACAAAGTGGACGCCTATTTTAGGAAGTTCATCATTAAAATCATGTTGTCTTATCTAAAAGGTGTTACTCAATGATGAACTATTCTTAGTATAGACAACTTCTCGTTACTTTATACAATAAATATTATTTTTTAAACATTAAAACGGAACAACATGACATCTCCATCTTGGACAATATACTGTTTTCCTTCTAAACGATAGCGTCCAGCTTCACGTGCCGCCTGTTCTGAACCATATTTTACTAAGTCATCATAAGAAACTGTTTCTGCTCGGATAAATCCACGTTCAAAGTCACTATGAATAATTCCTGCACATTGAGGTGCTGTCATCCCTTTAATAAAAGTCCATGCACGAACTTCTTGTACCCCGGCAGTGAAATAAGTCGCCAATCCTAATAAATCATAAGCCTCTCTAATTAATTGGTCTAGTCCACTTTCCTTGATCCCCAATTCCTCTAAGAACGCTGATTTTTCTTCGTCATCTAATTGTGAGATTTCTTCTTCAATACGCGCACAAACCTTAATAACTTTTGCTCCCTCTCGGCTAGCATACTCCTGTAAAGCCTTTACGTGCTCATTATCCTCATCACTCATTAAATCATCTTCCCCTACGTTAGCAACATAAAGGATAGGTTTTAACGTCAACAATTGTAAATGTTTAATAGTTTGAATGTCATCCTCGTCTAATTCTAAAGCACGTGCTGGTAATTCCTGATCAAATCCAGCCTTAACCCTTTCTAATACGGCTTGTTCTGCTTTAGCCGCCTTATCACCCGATTTCGCTTGCTTAGCTAAACGCCCTAATCGGCGATCAACTTGCTCCATATCAGCCAAGATTAACTCTAAGTTAATGACCTCTACGTCACGAATTGGATCTACTGATCCTTCAACGTGAATAATATTTCCATCCTCAAAACAACGCACAACTTGTGTAATTGCATCGACTTCTCGAATATTAGCTAAAAATTTATTTCCCAATCCTTCCCCGTTGCTAGCACCGCGGACCAATCCTGCGATATCTGTAAATTCAAACGTTGTTGGAACTGTTTTTTTAGGGCTAACTAATTCTGTTAATTTATTTAAGCGCTCATCTGGAACTTCCACTACACCTACATTTGGGTCAATCGTCGCAAACGGGTAATTAGCTGCCTCGATTCCGGCTTGAGTTATTGCATTAAATAAAGTTGACTTTCCAACATTCGGTAAACCAACGATTCCAGCTGTTAATGCCAATTTTTCCACATCCTTTTATCTTAATCGTATTCATATCGTTACTATTTTACACTATTTTAATAAGTTTAGCAAAATGAACTCATTATCTGACATCTTTTTATTTTAAAGAACATATACTGAGGTGTAAATTAATGAAAGGTTGTGGATAAATGACGCAAATTAATTTTTCAGTTAAAGGATTAATTATTAAAGATCAAAAATTTTTAGTGCTTCATAAAGTTAGTCCACGTTGCGAATACTTTGATTTACCTGGCGGAAAAATGAAAGAAAATGAAAGTGCTGAGGAAACACTTCGACGTGAGGTATTTGAGGAAACTTCACTTTTGATTGAACCCATTCGCGTCTTACATCAATGGGATTTTATTAATAATGACTACCTAATCATGGGGGTTATCTATTTATGTCATCTACTTGAAGGTGAAATTTATCTCTCAGATGAGCACGATTACTATGACTGGCTCCCCTTAAACGAAGAATCTATTCAGGCCCTAACCCCTTCACTAGCGCATGCGATATCTCGTTTGAATCTTCAGAATATTTAAGGACTTTCAACAACTGTTGAAAGTCTTTTTAATAGGACATACATTAAAGTAATAATCATCACTAACAAAAAATATAAGCACGCACTTAATTTCCGATACAAAACCCATCAAAAATACTATACAGTGATAAAAGCCAATATTTACCGATAATAATAGTAAGAAAAATAGCTATACTTTATCTAAAATAAGCAGATATGACGCGGGTTATTTATGCGATTATACGGACTCTCTATCCAACTAAATAATACAAGAACTCAAACTAGTTGCTATCATAAAATACCTCCCTTATTAAATGACAATGATTAATGCTAATTTCCTTTTATAAG
>DKYS01000020.1:5035-9815 GCA_002493395.1 Turicibacter sp. UBA7094
AATTTCCTTTTATAAGATTAAAAAACATTTTTATAGTTTCATTCCTATATATGTAAATATTTTTATATAAGATGGATACACTAAACGTTGAGGTGAGGTTATGAAAATGTACAAAGAATTAGCCACTTTTTTTAAGTCGAAATATATCCAAGTTACGATTGTTATTTGTCTAGAATTAATTGCTATTCTAGGCCTAACAGTTTATCAATACTTTAAATATCTTCCGGCACCAGATATTAATGTTAATACGACAATTACCTTTTATGATTCCGAGGGGGAAGTGTTTTTAGAAAAAACTTATCCTAAAGATCAACATTGGGTTAGTCTAGACGAAATTTCGCCCTATGTAATAGATGGGTTTATTGCAACTGAAGATCGAAATTTCTATAATCATTTTGGATTTGATCCACTTCGTATTATTAAAGCACTAGTTACCAACCTAACGACAGGAACCCGGGCCCAGGGAGCTTCAACCATTAGTCAGCAATACGCCCGAAATCTATATCTAAACTTTGAAAAAACATGGTCGAGAAAAATCAAAGAGGCCTTTTACACCATACGACTTGAACTGGCATATGATAAGGATACTATTTTAGAGGGATATCTAAATACAATTAATTTCGGTCATGGTAATTATGGAATTGAGGATGCATCACTCTACTATTTTGGTAAACATGCAAATGAACTCTCTCTTGCAGAGGCCTCTATCTTAGTGGGTATCCCAAAAGGGCCGACCTACTACTCTCCAATTAAAAATCCAGAAAACTCTGCTAAGCGTCAAGAGGTCGTTTTAAAATCTATGCTCAACGAAGGCTATATTACTCAAGCAGAAAAAGACGAAGCTTTACAAAGTAACCCTGTTGTCATCGGAGAATTTCCCGGGGACATTGATTACGAAGCCCCTTATTACGTCGATGCCGTTTTAGCTGAGGTTGACCAGTTGTTAGATGGGCAAACAAGTTCTTACCGAAATTTAAATATTTATACAACGCTTGATCAAAAAATTCAAACACAAGTTAATGAGTCTATTACTAAGACAGTAAAGGACCAAGATGTACAAACTGCAGTTATCGTTATTGAACCCTCTACTGGATATGTGAAAGCCTTATCTGGTGGTAATAATTACGAAGAATCTCAATACAACAGGGCATTGTATAGTGAACGCCAAATCGGTTCATTAATGAAACCCTTCCTTTACTATGCAGCTTTAGAATATGGTTTTAATCCATCAACTACGTTCATGAATGAACCAACGACTTTTACCTATAATGATGGAAAAGATTCATATACCCCCAATAATTATAATAATGCCTATGCTTACAACAGTATTCCAATGGTAAACGCACTTGCCGTCTCAGATAATATCTATGCTGTAAAAACTCATACTTTTTTAGGACTTGACGTACTCCCTAAGGTGACTAAAAGATTTGGAATTAGTGCCGAAATTCCTAACATTCCTTCTGCAGCTCTTGGGGTTGAACCTGTAAATATTATGGAAATGGCTGAAGCCTACAGTATATTTGCCAATAACGGAAAAGCTGTTAACCGAAAGTTCATCACTTCTATCACTGATGACCGCGGATTCCTTGTTTATTCCGATACTAAAGTAGAGCCAAAGCAGGTTTTAGATGAAACAAAAACCTATATAATGAATGAAATGATGACTGGAATGTTTAATCTCCAACAGAATAACCATCTATCTATTACCGGACTATCCATCGTTCAAAACTTAACACATCGTTATGCTGGAAAAAGTGGGTCTACTAACACAGACTCCTGGATGATTGGTTATACCCCCGAGCTTTTAACGACGGTATGGACTGGATACGATCAAGGACGAACTTTAGATGGGGTCGAGGTAAACCATTATGCAAAAAATATTTGGTCAGATGTAATGGAAAATTCCTTAAATGATTCTACAAAAGAATGGTTTAAAACACCTAAAAACGTGGTCGCTGTTAAAATTGATCCCACAACTGGTTACCTAGCTTCTGATGACTGTAAAAACAAAATAACGATGTATTATGAAAAAAGTAACGTTCCATCAATTGCCTGCGATGATCATTATCATAAAAGTTCACTCACCGTTAATCAATAATCTTCTTTATTTAAAATAATCGTGCAAAGCTGTCGTAGATGGACATCCAAGGAGGACGACTACAGTCCAGATAAAAGTTTTTTTACACAGAAAAACTTTTTATCTGGACTTGCATAATTAAAAAGTAATTTTACTTCAACAGCTAATATAAAAAACTAATTATAAAAGTACCTTTACAAGAGAAATACTATTTTCTCCTCTGGAAAGGTACTTTTCGCTAAGATAAACTTATTATATAAGATTAATTCTTAATCCTATATATAATGAAAAAGTCACTTGTCCTCTATACTTCAGGATAAACAATCTGATATTTACAATCCTATGTTGTATATGCTAAACTATTATTATCCTTCATGGATAAACCTCTTTATGTCTATTTGAAAGTGGTCGGGAAACCTTTTCTATTTTAGACATAGAGAGGTTTTTTTTTATATGTCGCTAAAATCTTTGAGAAACTGTCCACATAGTAGGCAGTTTTCATTCATATAAAAAAGATTAACCCCGGGAATATATCCCGAGGCTAATCTTTTTAACTAACTAATTTAACAAAGATGTTACTTTTTATTTATTTTAAGAAAGATTATCTTGATCTGCTGGTTCAATTGTTGCTGACAGTTTCTCAGTTTTTCCATCCTGAATAACAGTCAATTCTAAATTGTCCCCTTCTCTCATTAAATATAATTTTTTTCTAAATGCAAGCGTATCTTCGATTTCCTCACCATTAATAGCTGTAACAATATCTCCAGCTTTTAGTCCCATTTTTTCAGCAACTCCACCTTCAAAAACCTCATAGATGAAAACTCCTGTTTTTTGATCAGTAGGAATTTTGAGCATTTCTTTCAATCTATCTGGAATCATACCCATTTCTTGAATATAAACTCCTAATTGTGGACGGCGTACCTCTCCATAATTTTCTAAATCTGAGATGATTGGTAGAGCGACATAAGTAGGAATTGAGAATGACATTCCCTCTACTGAACTTGTAGCTATCTTCATTGAATTAATTCCGACGATTTTTCCATCTAAATTAATCAAAGCACCACCACTATTACCAGGATTAATTGCAGTATCTGTTTGTAAAACAGTCATTTCCCAATCATCAATTTTATCATTATTTAAATCGACAGCAATAACACGATCTTGACCTGACACAATACCCGATGTTGCTGATCCCGCAAAATCTAGTCCCAGAGGGTTCCCGATTGCAATAACTGTTTGTCCAACCTTTAAGTCCTCTGTATTCCCAAATTCTGCAATTGTCTCTACCTCTACATTACTTACTTTTAAAACAGCAAGATCCGTATAGATATCACTACCAATTAAAGTAGCCTCCGCATGTTCTCCATTGGAAAAAACAACTTCAAAATAATCTCCCTTATCAACAACATGTTGATTAGTTACAATATAGGCATCATTCCCATCCTTTTTATAAATAATACCTGATCCTTCACCTTGAGTTGCATTATTAGCAAAATTTACGACACCAACGATGGCAGGAGATACCTTATTAATTGCCTCAATACGGGCCTCTTCTTGGGTAACTACCTCTCGACTTACCACATTTTGAACAACATTAGAATTCTCCTCCGAGTCAGTTACTTGGTTTAATGTAGAATTTTCACTTCCATCCATTGATTTATCCAGATAATAATTTGCTATAAAGAAAACACTCCATGCGGTAACTAGTGCCGTTACTAAAACTACTACTAGGGTGTATGAAACTTTTCCTATTTTAAATTTTTTCATTTTATATCCACCTTTCACCGTCTAAACAATATTAAATAATTTACACGCATTTGCAGTCGTTTGTTCTGCAACCATTTCATATGGAATATTTTTAAGATCTGCTATTTTCTTTGCCACTAAGGAAACATATGCAGGCTCATTGCGCGTTCCCCTATACGGGTGAGGCGTTAGGTATGGTGCATCCGTTTCTACCAATAATTTATCTAACGGAATATGAGTAGCGACCTCCTGTGCGCGTCTTCCATTTTTAAATGTAACAGGACCCCCAAGAGAAATTTTAAAATTTAGCCTAATAAAAAGCTGTGCCATTTCAACACTTCCGCTATAACAGTGCATTACCCCACCTACACTCTCTGCTTCATTCTCCTTTAGAATATCAAAAGTATCTTTTATAGAGTCGCGCGTATGAATTATTAAAGGTTTATTGATTTCTTTGGCCAATTGAATTTGTTTAATAAAAACCTCTTTTTGCTTCTCAACTGGCGAGGTATCCCAATAATAATCAAGTCCACACTCTCCCACAGCAACCACTTTCGGATGCTCAAGTTGAACCTTTAATTTTTCAAATAATTCATCAGTTAAATCCTTAGCATCTACAGGGTGCCATCCTACCGCGGCATAAATAAAATCGTATTTCTCTGATAATTCAATAGCTTTTCGATTTGATTCCTGATCGTAACCTACCACTAACATGTACGTTATTCCTTCATCCTTAGCCCTTTCAATCACCTCTACTAAATCATTCGCATATTTCTTATCATTCAAATGAACATGAGTATCAAAAAGCACAGTATCACCTATTTCTAAAATGAATCACTAATTCTATTTTCTACACTATCATATGATAAAGTTTAGGACATTCTATGATACCTGTTTATAAATACTGTAGAAAATATATTCCATATTTATTATATCAAAATATCTTAAATTTATATT
>DKYS01000054.1 GCA_002493395.1 Turicibacter sp. UBA7094
ATCTTCACCCGCTAAACGCCAATACCCCGCGTTAACATTGTCCTGTAGTAACGTTAATGCCTCAATCGCAGCGTCGTTATTAAACAAAAGGTCTCCTTTTGAATTCGTATATTCAGCTCCTGCTTGCATTAAATAAGTAATAAAATAATTGGCCGTATTATCAATACTAAATGCTGGTTTCCCCGTTAATTCATAGATTTTTTTTGAAACGTCGGTCAACTCCTCCCACGTCGTTGGAACCGCTAATCCGTGTTCATTAAAAAAGGTTTGATTATAAAAAAGTAAGTCTGTTGATTTAGAAAATGGTAATGAGTAATATCGTCCGTCTTCACAATAACTTGAATTTTCTAGACGATACCCTTCATAAATATCTTCAAAATCTTCGATTCCAATTTCTTGATTAAAAATGTAGTCATCTAACGGCTGAACAATCCCAGATCCGATAAACTCCATTATATTATTAACTGTTCCTTGAATCACGGCCGGATTATTTCCTGCTTTAATAGCAGCCATTGTTTTTGCTTTTAAATCCTCGTAATTCCCTTGATACGTACTTTTCACCGTAATTCCTTTTTCAGCGCCAATCCCTTGATTAAAATCATCAACTAACTCGTTTAAGGTCTCCCCTAACGCCCCACTCATTCCATGCCAGAACTCTATCTCGACTGGTTCTTCAATTGACGTTACAACTTCTAACTCATTTTTTTGTGAGTCTTCCTGGCAGCCGGCTAATAACAATAAACTACTAAATAAAATAATACTCCACATCTTTTTCACTTCTGTGCACCTCATTTTCACTAATTATGGCCTACATCCTTCGAAATTGTCAGCAGTTATCCCATAACAATTTCGAGTAAATTATACCATTTTTAATCATTAAAGTACACTTTTATACAAAAAAGGAGGATTTTAACCCTCCTTCTCCTTATTTTTTAAATTCTGTTTTTGTTTTTAATAAATCGCCATCCATCAAGGTCTCAAAGCGGGCCCCTTGATAATCAGCCAATTTATCAAGACTTACTTCCCATGCGTGATCAACCTCCGACTCAATCACACTACGCGTCGTCAATACAACAGTTTCTTCTGTATCCACTAGTTCTAAATACACACGCGTCTTTGGAAGCGATGAAGCAGCAATCCCATGCAATAACGACTCCATCCATAGTTTTAAATCCTCTTCATTCGCTTGAATAGACACCATTTTTTCTGGAAATCTAAGCTTTACTTCTAATGGAAGATATTCTTGTTCTAGTTGCACGAGTGTATCAGAAACAAGTTTCGTTAAATTAATCGATGTCTTTGGACGATTTAATGTGCATAATTTCAAAATTGAATCCAGTTGAATAGCCACCTCCTCAACGTCATCTTGATTTTCTAAACTAGCCTTCACCTTAACTAGGCTTTCTTTAAATAGTTCTAACCGTGACATGATTAACTCAACACGTGGATCCTCTTTAAAAATAACGTTCTCTACGGTCTTTGTTTCAAAAACCACTTTCGGACGCGTCCAAAAATAAACTAATTGGCCGATAATCGTATGCCGACGGATCATCTGCCAAGGGCCAATCACAAAAAATTCCTTTAAATAAAGGGAATGGACGAAAACCACCGCAATAAATCCTCCCCAACAAACAAGATTGACCCAATGAAGTAAAACAGGATTCATTGTAATTTCCCACAGATTAGTTTGGGTTAAGATAACAAGCATTGGTGCAAAAGCTGAAGCAATGGCTGTCGCAATAACGAATAAAAATCTTAATTCCAATGGGATAAGCAATAGCCCTCGAACCGTTGACAACTCTAAAAGCCATGAAAAAGGCGTGATAAACACAATCGTTAAAACGATTAATGTAATCCCAATTAAGTAACAAGCCACAATAAAAATATAGCCTGATTCTAGATGATTTTCCATCCGTAAATTCATCAATCCCTCTGTAGACAGTATTTTATGGACTCCAAACACCATCTCTACCCCTTTAATTTCTGGCGAATAATTAAACAAATGATTCCTTAATTGGCGTTCAGTTGCATCAATATCAGCACCTAATAATTCTTTAACATTGACCGTTCCTTCTTCATCAAATTGCAACACAATCACGTATTGATAAGCCGATGTCATATCACTAGATGCCAATGTTAGTTCGTTATTCAATACACGCGATAACTGCTGACCGTTGGATTCTAACACCTGATCACCTTGGCGAATATAATAATCGACATCTTTCTCATAATCCTGATTCCATTCTCGAGCTATCTCATAAAAATCACTAGATTCTCCCTCTTGTAACGTTGCACCTAATGCATGGGCCCCATCCGAAAGCTCCCAAAAGAACAAATCAGATTCATAAAAATTTCCTGAAATCTTGGAAGCCTCTTCTCGCATTCGCGGGTAACTTGAATAAACGACAATTGCCCCTAAACTAATCAAGATGATAATCATCATCCTGACAATTACTTTCTGTATACCAGTCACTTTTTTCATTCATAAACCACCTTTCAACACGTTCGTCGTTATTCCTATTTTACCCCGAAAATCTTAATAAAAAAGGGAGAGAATTCTTAAAAATTCCTTAACATTCCCTTTTCTCCATAAAAAAAGATGATTCCTTCATAAGAAATCATCAACCTCTCATCATAAAATGGTACATGACTGAAACAACTAACCCAATAGTCATCATATTTTTAAACACGTACCCAATTCCCACACGATTTTGATCCATCTCATATAACCCTTTACGTTGCATCGTCGCCCTATCCCCCTTAACAACTCGTCTTTATTTTCTATTTACAATTATACATTAATTTTGATAAATTCCAACATAATTCTTCTTTATCTCATAACAAAATGAATCATCACCCCGATAATTAATATCACCGTCAGAACATTTTGTAAAATACTTCCCATATTCAACTCTTCTTTTAGATAACTTTCGCGCTGATACTTTTTCATTAACACTCCTCCTACCTCACCAGTGAACATTTTTAATATACCGTGAAAATCTTAAAAAAAAGATAGAGGTATTCTTAATTTTTTCTTAAGGAAGATTTACCATCTCGTACCAATCTGCTAATGAAATCCCCTCATATTCCATCTCAAAACAAAGTCCCCCATCAAAGACACGCATGGTGTCCTCTCCGTTAAACAAGACCGTATACACCACTTGATTATTTTCATAAAACTCATAGACAAGCGTATCGGATAAGACATAGGAGTCCTCACGGACAAGTTTCCCCTTCTTAGCCGTCGATAAAATATCAACGATTTGTGAAACATAACTTGGATCGTTAATGGTTGATATTACCTCTTCCCCGAATCGAATTTTGACAACATTTACCGAAGAAAGAAAATCCGATTCTCTTTTCTTGCATCCCACTAATAAAAAAAGAATAAACATTAACACGCCTACCTTTTTCATCACTCTCGCCTCCCTACTAAATTCTAATCCGTTTCTCCAAAAAATATGAAAAAAACTGCCTAGTTCTAGACAGTTTTTTTCATATTCAGCTTTAATCGTCTAAATAATTCCATCCAATTTCATTTTTTCTTGGTAGCCTTTTGGGCTCATTCCACATTGACGGTTAAAAATACGATTAAAATAAAGTTGATCCTGAATCCCTACTTGATAAGCAACTTCCTTAATTTTTATCGTCGGACTCTTTAATAATTCTTTTGCTTTATACATTCTTAATTCATTAATATACGTGCTTATCGTTCTCTCTGTTTCTCGTTTAAATAGCCGGGCTAAATAAGATTCATTTAAACAGGCAATCGAAGCCAACTGTTGATTAGAAATTCGCTCCCTATAATGCTGATGAATATAACTTAAAACATTAAAAATCTCTAATCGATAGGCGCATGGATGACTCGCAATACCTACCTTTAAGTACTCACCTAACTCATCTAGCATCTCTAGGCTAATTCCTCGAGAAATACTTATATCTAAGTCCAACTCATGCTTCAGCTGTTCACGGAAATTAAGCCAGTAATCGAAACAACTTACTTCATGAAAGATTTCACTCTTTTCAATCAAAACAACCAATCGATTCTCATTTAAATGAATCAATTCACATCCTAAAAATGTTCTTTGAATCATGGCTTCTACTACTAATCGCTGTTCAATGCTTGTCTTTTTAGGAAGCGTTAAATAATATAACAAAAATGGCCCCGTTCTTTCGCAAAGGTCATTCGTAGAATAACACGCGCATACCCGTGTGAGTATTGCATGCATTTCTTCTTGATTTAGGTATTGCTTGACACAGTAATCAAATACTCCTAACTTCATCGCCTGGGAAACCTGCTCATAATCTTCATGATTACTAAGGACAATCACTAATGCTCTTTGATTTCTTCTTTTCATCTCTTGAATCAACTGAATTCCACTTATCTTAGGCATCTTTAAGTCAACGATAACCAATTGAAACATTTCCTGTGACAATAATACTAATGCTTCCATTGCATCTTGACATTGCCTAACCTCTTCAAAACCATAGCGCTTCCATTCAACGATATGAAGAAGCCGATCTAACATATATCTCTCATCATCTACCATTAAGACCCTTAACAAAAATACTCCCCCTTTTCACGCTTTTGTTTGAATCCTCTTATTTATTATCCACCTAACTAATCTACCACTTTCTCAATCTATCCTATATAACTAATCATCTCCCCTCTATTCTTTATATTATACTACAAATTCCTATCTTTTTCTATCAAATCCCCCTTATCTATTCAGGTTGCTTCAATTTCCGAGGAAATAGTTTTAGTTCATGAAAAAAGCTACCAAAATAAATTTTGGTAGCTTTTTGTTTGTCATTTATAATACCTTAGCTAAAAATTCTTTCGTTCGTTGATGAGAAGGATGTGTAAACAACTGATCTGGTGTCGTATCTTCTAGTATCTTTCCTCCATCAACGAAAATAGCGCGGGAAGCGACTTGACGGGCAAACCCCATTTCATGTGTGACAATAACCATTGTCATGCCAGCTTCTCCTAATTCCTTCATAACATCCAATACTTCAGTGACCATCTCAGGATCTAAAGCTGAGGTTGGTTCATCAAATAACATCACCTTAGGATTTAGAGCCAATGAACGGGCAATTGCCACACGTTGCTTTTGTCCACCAGAAAGTTTAGATGGATACATATTAAATTTATCTGCCAACCCAACACGAGTTAATAAATTCATTGCAATTTCATTCGCCTGTGAGTCGTTCATCTTTTTTAAAAGTTTTAGGGCTAAGGTAATATTTTCTCCCACTGTTTTATTTGGAAAGAGATTAAAACTTTGAAACACCATTCCAATTTGTTCACGAATTTCATTTAAGTTCGTTTTTGCATCCAGTAAGTTTATCCCTTCAAAGAAGACATCCCCCGATTCAGGAATTTCTAGTAAATTTAAGCATCTTAATAACGTTGATTTTCCTGATCCTGATGGCCCAATAATTGTTACAATCTCGCCTTCTTTAATTTCTAAATCAATTTCGTGAAGAACTTGCTTTCCATGAAAATACTTTGATAGTTTTTTTACATTAAGCATCTTGTTGTAATCTCCTTTCAAATAAAGTAACCAGTTTTGAACATCCTGATGTTAGTAGGAAATAAATTAAAGCGGCCACAATATAAACACCAAAAGCATTAAAAGTCGCTGCTGTTACTTTGTCAGCATTATACATTAAATCGGCTAACCCAATAACAGATACAATCGCTGATTCTTTAATAATAACAACAAACTCATTTCCAAGGGCAGGTAATACATTTTTAACAGCTTGTGGTAAAATAATATGCTTCAATGTCTGCTTTTCACTTAGCCCTAATGAACGCCCTGCCTCCATTTGTCCGATTTCAACAGCTTGGATCCCGGCTCTAAAAATCTCAGTTACATAGGCACCTGAATTGATTGCTAAAGCAATCGCCCCTACAATGAATTCCGCGGGAATAAAACCAATTGGCTTTAAACGAATCCCACATAATTGAGGAATCCCAAACCAGAAAATAAATAATTGAATCATTAAGGGTGTTCCACGGAAAAAGGCAATATAGATATCGGCTAATTTATTTAGTGTCTTCCCGATAATCCCCTTATTATTAAATCTTAAAATAGAAATTAAAACCCCAATTAATGTTCCAAAGAAAACCGTTAATAATGCCAATAAAATGGTCATTCCCGTTCCTTTTAAAAACATCGGGTAATAATCAATAATAAAATCAAACATTCTTCCACCTACTTTATCTTATCTCTTCGTAATGATCTAACGAGTTTGAAATCTTTTTTATAACGATTTTCTCTCTCATCCTTTTCGAGTGAAACAAAATAACATTTCACTTTATCAAAGAATAATCGTCCATTCCATTTCCTTTGTAATTAATACTTCTAGTTTAAGAGCTAGCAATCCGCCTCTTTCACTTTTGTTCTAATCCTTTGCTCCTCCCCACTTCATTTTAAACCATAGAGAAAAACTTTAAGTTTATTTTAATAACATCCCTTATTTTTCTTTCTTAGTTCGTTAATTGCATCGCCTCTTCTAACATTTTTCCAATTGTACCATCGGCTTTTAGATTACTAATAATCTCGTTTACTCTATCTGTTAACTCTGTTGAATCTTTTGGTAACGCAACTGCCATTTTTTCTTCTGATTCAATCTTAATATTAGACACAACCACGTTATCAAATTGTTCAGCATAACGAGCAGCAATATCATTTCCTAAAATCACGGCATCTACATTTTCATTACTTAATTCTAAAACGATTGATTGTGTAGAAGCTAATTCTTTTACATTTGATGTAAGAGATTCGGCAATAGGAGTTTGAATGCTTCCTAACTGTGTTCCAATTTTCGCATCTTTCAAATCATCAGCTGTTTGATAATGGTCAATATCATCCTCTCTCACTAATACTGCATTTTCCCCTGTATAATAGAAGTCTGAGAAATCAACTTGATTTAAGCGTTCCTCATTTGGTGACATTCCTGAGATAACCATATCAACTTGTCCCGATTGTAAGGCGCCCACAAGAGAATTAAAATCCATATTTTTAAATTCAACGTCTACGCCTAACTCCTCAGCAATTTTTTCACCTAACATCACGTCAAATCCAACTAACTGCTCTTTTCCATCTACCATCTTATAAAATTCGAATGGGGGATAGTCACCTGATAACCCAATTAAAAGAGTTCCTTCTTTCTTAATATCTTCCACTGTTATCCCCTGTTTAGAACAACCAACCATTCCAATTAACACCAACATTACCATTAATAATACTTTTTTCAAATTACTCTCCTCCTCTTAAATTCATATGATTTAATTTGAGCTCCTTTTTGACCAAGAAAAAAAGACCCCCTCTTAAATAAGAGACGATCTTTTACCGCGGTACCACTCTTATTGATACATTATAGTCTAAATAATTAAAGAATATGACAAATAAAAAAGTCATCTCTTATTTATCATAAGAGACGACTATTCACCGCGTTACCACTCTAATTAATACAACCATTTTGTATCCACTCTGCTCTGTAAGGGGAGTACCCGACTATCATACTCTATATATTACCTATATATTTGTGATAATCTCCATCAAAGGGCGTTTCACATATAAGAACTGGCTAGACTCCCACCCTCACTAGCTCGCTTAACAGTTTAACTTATTGTTACTTTTCTTTATCATCGGATTTATTCAAACTAAATTGTTAGTTATATTGTAAAGGATGAATTTTAAAAAGGCAAGCTTTTTTAAATTTTTT
>DKYS01000056.1 GCA_002493395.1 Turicibacter sp. UBA7094
TTTGAAAAGAAGGGGATAATATGTTTAAGAAAAATGAGTTAGATCAATTAGCACTTCCGCTAATGTTGAGCAATGTTTTAGGATTAGTCATCGGTTTGTGTGATCAGGCGATTATGGGGCATTTGTCGATGGAGTGTTTTGCGGCAGTCGCTATTGTTTCAGGGTTTATCAATAGTGTAACGGGGATTTTAGGGATGACGGCCACTCGATTTAATATTTTAGGTTCAAAAGAGACGACATCGGTTAAGGTGATCGATGATATGTGGGCACAAGTTGTTCTAAGTATTGGCATCGGTCCTTTGTCAATACTAGGGATGGTAGGATGTGGACCATTTATTTTTCAATACATTTACCAATTGAAGGGTGCCGTTCTGTCTGAATCATTAAATTATGCGATGATTTTTAGTAGCTCCATCGGATTAAACTTATTACTTTTTACGTGTTCAAGTTATTTGAAAATTGTGAATCAAACAACGTACATTTTAATAGGAAATACGATAGCGGCCATAACAAACGTTTTATTGGACCTTGTGTTTGTTTACGGGTGTTCACTTGGAATGATTGGAAATGCTATCGGGTCGATTTTAGCACTTATCCTCAATTTAATTATTTATGGGTGTCTTTTTCAAAGAAAAGGTCTATTGACATTTAGGAAAGTGAAATGGGAGAGGATAGGCGTCATTTTATGGGGTTCGATTCCGATGATGATTCAAGAATTTTTGGAAAGTACGGTGTTTGTTCTCGTAATCGGCGCACTTATTTCACGGATTGGTTTGCAGGAAATGGCGGTCTATCAAGTAATTAATCAGTTACAAACGATTGCCTGGATGCCGATGTATGCTTATGCCCAGGCGTCGTTAACGTTGGTTCATAAAAGTCCATCGTGTTATCGTTTAGCAACAATTCGTTCGGTGGGAATGTATTTGATTATTTCAGTTATGATGGTAGTAGGTTGGAATCCTGTCATTCATTTTCTAACGAATCAGGAGGAATTGATCTTAGCAACGGAAACCTACTTTATAGGCGCTTTAAGTCTTGGTGTTTTTTATAATGGTGTCACGGTATACCAGCAGACGTTACAGTCTTTAGGAAAACAAAGATGGATTTTATGGATCAGTCTTCTCTCTTATGCAATCGGAGGGTGGTTGATTAGTCTAGGATTACAAGGATGGGCCTCGCTATGGGTGGTTTATTTAGGTTTAGCGGGGATTAACGTGTTATTAGCAGTGATGATGAAAGTTAAATTGAAAGTTTTAACGAGGGGGGATTAAGATGAGTCCTATTTTATTAGCTTTTTTAGGAACGATGATTACTTTTTTGGCGACAACGATAGGCGCCGCGTTTGTTTTTTTCTTTAAAAATGGAATTAATGCTTTTTATCAACGGGTTTGTCTCGGATTTGCGGCGGGAGTGATGATTGCTGCTTCTGTTTGGTCGCTTTTAATTCCAGCAATTGAAATGGCATCCGAGCAAGGTAGAGTTGGCTGGATTCCTGCAGCGGGAGGTTTTATACTAGGCGGAGTCTTTTTATTTTTATTAGACCGAGCACTCCCTCACCTACATATGATGAGTGGGATTAAGGAAGGGCCGAAGACGAATTTAAAAAAATCAACGCTCTTGTTTTTAGCCATCACGTTACATAATATTCCTGAAGGGCTTGCGGTGGGGCTTTCGTTTGCACTTGCGGCAAGAGACGGTAGTTCACTTAGTTTAAGTGCCGCCTTAATTTTAGCGATTGGGATTGGTCTTCAAAATTTACCCGAGGGTGCGGTCGTTTCTCTTCCATTACGTGAGCAAGGGATAAGTGCGAAAAAAGCTTTCGCCTTTGGTTCGCTATCAGGGATTGTAGAACCGATTGCAGGTGTACTGGGAGCCGCGCTTGTGGGATCAATTATCGGCATTATGCCATGGTTTTTATCTTTTGCTGCCGGGGCGATGATTTATGTCGTCGTTGAAGAACTGATTCCTGAGGCACAGCTTGGAAATCATTCTCATTCAGGAACAGCTGGCGTTATGATTGGATTTTTAGTCATGATGATTTTAGATGTCGCGCTTAGTTAAAATGATAAGGGATAAGAGAGAAGGATTAATAAAATTATTTTTGTTGACAATACTAAAAACAATGATATAATAACTACACAACACCCCCACCCCTGGGGGGAGGAGGTAAAGAGCGATGAATGATGAAAAAAAGAAGGCCATACAGGTGTTAAAGACGGCCCGTGGTCAAATAGATGGAATTATAAAGATGATTGAAGATGATCGATATTGTATGGATGTGACGAATCAGATTGTTGCCTCTCAGGCGCTATTAAAACGTGCAAATCTTTTAATATTGAAGCAGCATTTGGATTGTTGTGTGACTCAAGCCTGTCTAAATGGCGGAAGTGAGGAAAAAATTAATGAGATTATTACCGTTTTAGAACGTGCCATTGGTAAATAAAAAAAGTAGGAATCTATTGAAAAGATAGAGAAAGAGGTTATAGGTATGCCTAAAAAAATTTCGATGAAGATTGAGGGAATGAGTTGTTCCTCATGTGCGAGTCGTTTAGAGAAAGCCATTAATAAATTAGAAGGCGTTGAGCAGGGAAGTGTTAATTTTGCGACACAGACGTTAACTGTTTCCTATCATGAGTCGAAAACTTCTCCACAACTTGTGGAATCAGCGGTTGAAAAGGCCGGTTTTAAAGTTAAGAAAAATGTGAAGGATTATACGTTTAAAATTAAAGGGATGAGTTGTTCCTCATGTGCGAATCGTCTGGAACGCCTTGTTCAAAAGATGGAAGGGATTGAAGGAGCGAGTGTTAACTTTGCCACTGAAAAGTTAACGGTTAAATTGGATGCTGATGTGACAAGTTATTCGCAACTTAAAGAAGTTGTTCATTCGGCTGGGTTCGAGTTGTTAACGGATGGGGACATGAAGCAACAGACAACGGAAGAAGTAAGTGAGGCTAAGCGATTACTTAACCGTTTTATTGTCTCGTTAATTTTTTCTGTTCCTCTTTTAATCATTTCTATGGGTCATATGGTTGGGTTGCCTTTGCCACATGCGCTAGATCCAATGATGAATCCTCTTAATTTTGGATTGATTCAACTTGTGTTGACGTTACCCGTTGTCTTAACTGGGTATAAGTTTTATCAAGTTGGGATTAAGAATTTAGTGCGACTTAGCCCAAATATGGATTCATTAGTTGCGATTGGAACGTTGACGGCGTTTTTATATAGCCTATTTGGAATTTATCAAATTGCGAATGGGGATTCAAATTATGCGATGCATTTATATTTTGAATCTGCTGCTGTCATCTTGACGTTAATTACCCTTGGAAAATATTTAGAGGCTGTGTCTAAAGGAAAAACATCGCAGGCAATTAAAGCTTTAATGGGGCTCGCTCCAAAAACGGCGACGATTGAAAGAAACGGAGTCGAGTTAGAGGTGCCTATTGAGGAAGTTGTGGTCGGTGATTTGATTCTTGTGAAACCTGGAGAAAAATTACCGGTAGACGGAGAAGTTGTAGAAGGGATGACGGCTATTGACGAATCGATGTTAACAGGGGAGAGTATTCCTGTTGAAAAGACCATCGGAAGTCAGGTCATTGGTGCGAGTTTAAATAAAACAGGTTTTATTAAATACAAAGCAACGCGAGTAGGTCGTGACACGGCTCTATCACAAATCGTAAAATTGGTTGAAGATGCTCAAGGTTCGAAAGCACCGATTGCGAAGATGGCAGATATTATTTCCGCTTATTTTGTCCCGATTGTTATGGGATTAGCGATTATTTCTGCTCTTTTATGGAA
>DKYS01000115.1 GCA_002493395.1 Turicibacter sp. UBA7094
TTAATGGTTGGATCTATTTATGCAGTAATAATGGGGCCGACAACACTAGAGACGGCTCAGGCACCTATGTCGTTTGCAACTTTTCATATCATTTGGTTTATTGTTGGTGGGGCAGTTATTGTTGGTTTAGAACAATTCAGCAAATTGATGGAGAAAAAACAGAAGTAAGCCCTTCATCAAGTTAATCATCGAGTTTAAAAATATTTTTAAAAGGAGGTATCCCGTGGGATACCTCCTTTTTGTTGAAGCCATTTATGCTAGTTTTTTTACGGATTGTCGGATAACGAGTGTCGGTTGGCACGTGTGATGAATGGATGCTTTAGTAGGGTCTTCGATGAGTTCAATTAAAGTGTGAGCTGCTAGCTCTCCAATGTTTGATTCAGATGAATCAATACTTGTGAGTGGTGGGGTTGCTAGTTGACTAAATGAAGTGTTTCCTAGGCTAATGAGGGAGAGATCTTGTGGAATTTGTAAGGATGTTGCAAAGAGAAGTTGAAGGAGTTTTAAGGCAACTTCATCACTATCGCAAAGAATAGCCGTAAAGTGGGTTAGCTTTTCGACGAGGTGAGGCAAATGAGCGGGGGAAAACAGGGGTTCATCGGCTTCACTTCCGTACCAAACGAGATTCTTTTCATCGACAGGTAGATGATGAGCATACATTTCTGTTAAAAATCCTTTATAAAAATGGCTTCCTTTGAGGGAATCGAATTGGAAGATTCCTCCGATTTGTTGATGTCCATTTTCAATGAGATGCCGGGTGGCAAGTTGGCCGCACGCGGCATGATCGGGCATGATAAAGTGACACGGGAGTTCGTTATAGTTATGATTAATAAAAAGTAAGGGAAGTTGTTGATCTAATAGTTGTTGATAGAGGTCGAGGTTAGGGTTGGGTAAAGCTGTTTTCGTTCCTTCGACGATTAAGCCAGCGATATCTGTTTTTAATAAGGCTAATAAATGTTCGCGTTCTTTTGTGACTTGATTTAAGGTCAGCCGTAACGTTAATTGATAACCCATTTCTGAGAATACACGTTCCATTTCTGTTAATGCTAGGGCTATTTGTGGATTTGAAAGACTGTTTAGGATAACGGCAATTGTTTTCGTATTAAGTTTGGCTTTTAGGCTAATAGGATTGACGTAGGTTCCGCTTCCTTGCTTTTTTATGATAAGACCTTCTTCTTCTAAAACGGCGATCGCTTGGCGAGCCGTTTGCCGGCTAATTTCAAATTTTTCACATAGCTTATTTTCACTAATCAGCTTTTCTCCGGCTTTAAAGGTGTTATTATAAATCTTTTCTTTCATCCATTCGGCGACGGCTAAGTATTTCGGTAAATTTGGATTTAGCATGTGGTCCTCCTTTATTTTTTACGAATTGAGTGGTTAAGTTGTCTCTATTGTATAATTTTTCGTCTGTTTTTGCACGGGTTATCTTTTGATTAGAAGAAACAGGGGTGTTTATGTATTTCCTTGGAAATAATCCGAAAATCTTGTCGATGACTTTAGTGGGGAGTGGGTTGACGATTCTTGTAAAAAAGGCTTATAATGAGAACAAACATTCGCTTTTTAGGAGGATAAGACGTTGAGATTATTACATTTAGGCGATTTACATTTTGGTAAGGTGGTTAATTCATTTTCAATGCTTGAGGATCAACGCTACGTGATTGAACAGGTTAAATCATATATTAAAGAATATAAACCAGATGCGATTCTTTTAGCCGGAGATATTTATGATCGAAGTGTGCCCCCTGCGAGAGCTGTCGCGTTATACAGTGATTTTTTAAAAGAGGTGTTAATTGAATTAAAGACACCTGTTTTAGCTGTTGCTGGAAATCATGATGGGGCAGATTTAATTAATTTTGGGCATGAGTTATTTGAGGCGGCTCATTATTATGTAGCGGGTCGATATACAACAGAAATGAAGAAGGTTGTTTTAAATGATGAATTCGGACCGGTGAACTTTTATTTGTTACCCTTTGCTGATTATGCAGTCGTTCGGGAGTTGCAGGGGGATGAAACGATTAAATCATTAGACGATGCGATGCGCGTGACGATGGCGACCAACCCGATTGATGAAACACAGCGAAATGTTTTGCTAACGCATGCATTTGTTGTCGGAAGTACGGAAGAGGTGCTTATCAGTGATTCGGAAAAAAAACTAGTCGTCGGTGGAAAAGAGTCTGTATCTAGCGCTTATTTAGAGGTGTTTGATTACGTGGCGCTCGGTCATTTACATCGCACACAAAAAGTAGGGAATGACAAGATTAGATATAGTGGCTCACTACTTAAATATTCATTTTCTGAAGAAAGTTATCAAAAGTCTATCACGATGATTGATTTAGATGAAACGGGGGCAATTAAGTGTGAGTTACTTCCCCTAAATCCAAAACGCGATTTAAAAACGTTAAAAGGAACGCTCGAGGAAGTATTAGCGATGCCAAGTTGTGAAGATTATTTACGCGTGGTGTTACTCGATCAAGGAGAGTTAATTGAGCCAATGGCGAAGCTTCGTCAAAATTATCCAAACGTCATGATTTTAGAACTCGAACACAATCATTTAGAATTTAAGGGAAGCGATTTAACGAAGGAAGCTCGCAAGGAAAAGACGCCGGAACAGTTATTTAATGATTTTTATTTACATCATAAAGGAGAGAACCTATCGGATAAGGCGGAGCAATCAATCAAAAAAATTATGGAAGAGGTTGGAAAGGAGTCGTTTGAATGAAACCGTTAGTATTAAAAATGTCAGCCTTTGGTCCCTATGCCAAGCCAACGACGTTAAATTTTAAAGATGATTTAGACCAACAAGATATCTTTGTTGTGACAGGGCCAACGGGGGCCGGGAAAACGACGATTTTTGATGCCATCTGCTATGCGCTTTATGGTGAAACGAGTGGAGGGAGTCGCTCTGGGAAAGAGTTAAGGAGCGATTTTGTCAAAGAAAGTGAGATTAAAACGGAGGTTTCGTTTACCTTTAGTGTCAAAGATAAGACGTATTGTGTGACGCGTGCCCCTCAACAGTTGCAGAAGAAAAAACGGGGAGAAGGATTTCGTGAGGTTCCGGCAACGGTTGAATTCTTAGAGTTGAACAGCGATTATCCTCCGTTGACAAAAGATAGCGAAGTACGCGAACAGATTCAGCAAATCATTGGTCTTAAAATTGAACAGTTCCGTAAAATTGTGATGATTCCACAAGGCGATTTTAAAGAGTTTTTAGTAGCCAATACGACGAATAAGGAAGAAATTTTACGAAAAATATTTGGGACGGATTTTTATAAAGCCGTGCAAGAACAATTAACAGTGAAAGCTAATTTACTAAAAACAGACGTGTTAGAAACACAGCAAAAAATTGAAGCTGAGCTTCAATTAGTTAAGACAGATAAAGAGACCGCCTTAGATATAACGCAACCACTAGAGAATGTTTTTGAGCAAGTCAATCAGCAACAACAACTATTTATGGCTTATAAAGAAAAGCTAGATGGTTTGCATAAGGAATTATTACAAAAAATAAATGCCTACCAGCAAGAGTATGAAGAGAAAAAACGTTTGAATGAAAAGATTGAGGAGTATGAGTTAGCGAAAACGCGATTAGAGCATTTAAAAGGGCAACAAGAAACGGTTCAGGCATATGAGAAACAAATAAATCAGGCGAAGCACGCACAAACATTACTTCCTTTAGAAAATGAATGTTTAAGATATCAAGCCTTGAAACAGGATACGCTAGTGAAGCAGACACAGTTGAAAGAGGAATTAATGAGTTGTGAAACGGAATTTATTTTAGTTAAAAAATGTTACGATGCCATCGATTCGTTACGTCAAGAACTCGACGAGATGAATCGGGTTCGAGAAGAGTTATCTCGCTACGTTGAGAGTGTTAAACGCTTAGGGGAGAAGAAACAGCTATTACGCGAATTAAGACAAGAGGGTATTGAACTGGGTGAACGCGTTAAAAATTGGAATGACCAGTTAAAAGAATTAAAGCATCAAGTGGGTGATCTAGACCGCTTAACTGAGGAAAAGGGATTATGTAAAGAACAACAACATGCACAAGAAGTAAGAGAATTGAAAATGAATGAGGATGTGCAGTATGTCACCTTACTCTGCCAAAAGTTAGAGACTTATGGACAGACGCGTTCATCTCTAATCGGTAAAGAAGACAAGGTTAGGGAAGTTTTAGAAGCAGCAAAAGTTAAACGGGAAAATTATGAGCATCAGGCTCAACTGTTTATGAATGCAGCCGCTATCCGATTAGCTAATGAACTTAAAGTTGGGCAACCGTGCCCGGTATGTGGCTCTTGTGAACACCCAAATCCGAGTCGAAGCGAGGAAGTTATTTTATCAAAGGCAGAATTAGAAAAATTCCGCTTAGAGGTAGAGTCGCTTGAACAGAGAGGGAGAAGCGAGGAGAATGAGGTTTCTATCTTACGAGTAACTCTCAAAAAAATAGAAGAAGAATTAAATGACCTTAAAACACTCCTTTTTCAACGCTCGCTTATTGCAGAAAGTGAGGAAATCACGGATGTGGACGCCGCTCAATTAAAATTACAACTTGTTAATCAACAATCTGAGCTCCTCCATAAGAAGAAGCAGCTCATGTTAACCCTGACGAAACTTGAACAGGAAATGAAGCAGTTAATGGAGAAAAAGGCGATGATTTCACCACTTGAAGAGAAACTTTCAAAGGGGGAAAAAGAACTTCAAGGGCAACGTGAAGCCTATCAATCTGAACTTCGTTCTATAAAAGATTTAGAAGAAGGTATTCCCCAGGATTATCGTTCGGCTGAAGTATTAATGATTCGCTTAAAAGAGTTATCGACAAACATAGAGGCAATAGAAAAGAACATTAAGACGAGTCAAGAAGATTATCAACGGGTGAGTTCACAAATCACACGTTTAACGACATTGAATGAAGAGGTAACGAAGCAATTAAGCGATTATACGAAAGAATTTGAAACATCGCAGTCCATTTTTTTAGGAGAAGTTGCCGAAAAGTTTGCAGATAAATTAGATTATGAGCAAGCTAAAACGTGGATAGAGCAGATGCAGGTGCTAGAACAACATGTGACGCGTTATTATCAGGAATGGCATACGGCGATTACTATTGAACAGACTTTGCGTCGTGAATTAAAGGATGAGACGAAAGTGGATCTTACCCGATTAGAAGAAATGATGGGTCATTTATCCCAGGAGCGTTTAGAAATAGAAAAGCAGCGGGCTACTATTCAGGCCAATCATGAGCAAAATGAGCACATTTTATCTTCCGTGACGAAAAAGTATCACCTCATTCAGGCGAAAGAGAAAGATTATGCCATCCTCGGTGAACTAGATTCCTTAGCAAATGGAAGAAGTGGAAGACGGATGTCCTTTGAAACCTATGTTTTATCAAGTTATTTTGATGAAGTTTTATTGGCCGCAAATTTAAGGTTACAGAAGATGACGGCTAGACGATACTATTTATTACGTCGTGAAGAGGTAAAAGGTGGAGGGCGTAAAGGGCTTGATTTAGATGTTTATGATAGTCATACGTGTAATCAGCGCCCTGTTAATACGTTATCAGGCGGAGAAAGTTTTAAGGCGTCATTGGCACTTGCACTTGGGCTTTGTGACGTCGTTCAACAAAATTCAGGGGGAATTCAATTAGATACGATGTTCATTGATGAAGGGTTTGGAACATTAGATGCAGAATCGTTGGATCAAGCCATCGATATTTTAATGGATTTACAAGATCATGGCCGACTTATTGGAATTATTTCGCATGTGAATGAATTAAAAGAACGGATTCCAGTCAAATTAATGGTAGAGGCGGATGCGACAGGAAGTCGGGCTTATTTTAGAAAATAGGAATGAAAAGAAGAACTAGGAAGCAGGGGCGACCTAGTTCTTCTGTTGTTGGTGGTAAAAAATGCAAAGCATCCGGATGACAAAGAATCTTTAAAAGTATGATATAATTAAAAAAATGAAAATTATCAAAGGAGGGGATTGTGTGTTAAGCTTAATTGGTGTTTTTATTATCATTATTGGCTTTATCTTAAAAATTGACACACTCGCCATTGTTGTTGTAGCGGGGATTGCTACAGGATTTGTTGGAGGTTTAGATTTTAATGAAATTTTAACGAAATTAGGAGAGGCATTTGTTGCGAATCGTTATATGACCTTATTTGTGATTACCTTACCTGTTATCGGATTAATGGAGCGTTACGGATTAAAAGAGCGTGCTGCGTGGTTAATTGGACAATTAAAACATGCAAAAGCAGATGGTGTTCTTAGTATTTATTTGGCCTTTCGTTTGGTGATGGCTGCGCTTAGTATTCGAATGTCAGGTCATGTTCAATTCGGACGTCCACTTGTCTTACCGATGGCAGAAGGGGCAGCCCGTTCTAAATATAAAGAATTAAGTGAAGAGGATGTTGAGAGTATTAAAGGCTTAACAGCGGCTTCAGAAAACTACGGGAATTTCTTTGGACAAAATTTATTTATTGGAGCTTCAGGTGTTATGTTAATCGTCGGAACTTTAACAGAATTAGGTTATTCAGTGAATGAAAAACAAGGACCGACGACAATTGCTTTATATACCTTACCGATTGCTTTTTTAGCTTTACTTCTGGGGGTTGTCCAATTTAGATTAAGTGAGAAAAAGAGACAGCGTACTCATGAGAAGTTGAATTCAAAAGGAGGGCAACAATAATGGTTGATATACTTTTATTCATTATCTATACGCTAATTGGTTTAATTAGTCTTTCACTAGGAGCCTTCGCGTTAATGAATAAGACGCAAGAATCACGTGTAGGAACAGCAATGTTTTGGTTTATTTTAGGTATTATCTTCATTTTAGGAGATTATATTCCAGCTAATATTGTAGGGATTTTAATTATTATTATGGCTATTTTATCTGCTACAAAACAAGTTAAAATGGTGCATTTTGAAACAACGAGCGAAGCATTTAAAAAAGAGTCAGCACAAAAAATTGGAAATAAATTATTTATTCCAGCACTTGTTTTAGCTATTCTAGCCTTTGTGATTGCACAATTTACAGACTTGGGGGCCTACAATGCCATTGGGTTAAGTGGAATTGGGGCGCTAGTTGTGATTATGATGATTTCTAAATCATCAATTAAAGAAGCTAATTTAGAATCGAACCGTTTATTAAGTCAAGTAGGACCAACTGCTATTTTACCGCAAATTTTAGCGGCTCTCGGAACTTTATTTACAGTAGCGGGAGTGGGAGATGTCATTGCAAATGGTGTAAGCCAAGTCATTCCAACAGGAAATGTTTGGTTAGGTGTTACCGCTTATTGTGTGGGAATGGCACTATTTACGGCCGTGATGGGAAATGCTTTTGCCGCATTTTCAGTGATTACAGCAGGAATTGGTGTTCCTTTTGTGTTTAATTTAGGGGCTGATCCAGTGATTGCAGGGGCACTTGCATTAACTGCTGGATTTTGTGGAACACTATTAACGCCAATGGCAGCTAATTTTAACATTGTACCGGCGTCAATCCTCGATCTAAAAAATCAATACGGGGTGATTAAAACCCAAGCGCCAATCGCTATTATTATGTTAATTATTCATATTATTTTAATGCGATTTTTAGCTTTTTAGGAGTTTTAATGTAGAAGGAGTGGTTTTTTATGAAAAAAATTTTAGTCACAGGTTTTAATCCATTCGGGGGTGAATCGATTAACCCAGCAACCGAATCAGTTAAACAATTACCCGATGAAATTTTAGGTGTAAAAATTATTAAACGTGAGATTCCAACTGTTTTTGATCGAAGTATTGAAGTGTTATATGAATTATTAGATCAGGAGCAACCGGATGCTGTGATTTGTGTTGGTCAAGCAGGAGGACGCCCCAATATTACAGTTGAGCGTGTAGCTATTAATCAAGATGATGCACGAATTCCTGACAATGAAGGAGCGCAACCTATTGATCGGACTATTGTTGAAGACGGGCCGGCAGCTTATTTTTCAACATTACCGATTAAGGCGATGGTGCGCGATATGAAAAAAGCGTTGATTCCAGCTGCTATTTCGAATACAGCAGGGACATTTGTTTGTAACCATATTATGTATGGAGCCTTACATTACGGTGCAACGAAACAACCTAATTTAAAAGCAGGTTTTGTGCATATTCCATATTTACCGATGCAAACGGTTGATAAACCAACGATGCCGTCGATGTCACAGGATGAAATTGTGAAAGGATTGACGGAACTGATTAAAACAGTTGTGAATGTTGAAGAAGATGTAAAAGAAACAGGTGGAGCGGTATGCTAGCCAATCAGCACCAATTACCCCTCTTTGTTTATGGAACGCTGATGATCGGTGAACGAAACTATATTGATATTTTACATCAGAATGTAAGCCGGTATGAGTCGGCGACGGTCAAGGGAGATTTATATTATTACCGCAAGGAAGATTATCCAGCGTTAGTCAAGGGGGCCCATGAGGTACAGGGGCAACTATTTTATGTTCAAAATTTAGAGACGGTTCTTCCATCATTAGATGTGATTGAAGGGTATTATGCTGAAGATGATCCGCGTAATATGTACGATAGAAAGATTGTTTCAGTTACGACAAAATCGGGTGAACAAAAACTAGCGTATACTTATATGATTAATCCACGATTAGTGAAGAAACAGCAGAAAGAATTCACCTTAATGAATCCTAAATGTTGGAAAACTTTCCGTGGACGATAATGAAAAAGACAGTTAAGAATGCTTGATTCCTAACTGTCTTTTTGTTATTGTGTGCAAACTTCCACGCTATAAATGTTGAAAAAAATAAGAAAATGTTGTATTTTATATAAAAGGTGTATTGGATTTTTTAAAGAGTAGAATGGATAGAGAATATTTTAATTAAAGGTGGAGATGTTTAATGAAAAAGGGATATGATCCCTATTTTATCCTCCGAGTGGTGGATGAGATATGTGATCTTGCAGTGGTTTCGATTTTATGGATTATCGGATGTTTACCGATATTTACGATTGGTGCTTCCACTAAGTCATTGTTTTTTATTGGACAAAAAAAAGTTCGTAAAGAATCATGCAACTTAGTCGTTGATTTTATAGAGTGTTATAAAAAGAATTTTATGCGTTCTTTGTGGGTTACACTTTTTTTAATGGTTTTATGGTTCTTTAGTTTGACCTATTTGATTGCTTCTCATGGAATAATGGATGATGATTCCTGTCTCCCTTTTTTATTAATGGGACTTGTTTTTTTTGAATGCACGCTAATCAGTACGTACCTCGTTTATATTTTAGCTAATTCTAAAGTTAGTCGGATGAAAATAATGAAGGATTCTTTTTTCTTGCCTCATATTCATTTTCTGTCGTCCTTAAAATTGTATGTGGTTATCATTTCTTTTTTTGTGCTGTTATATTATATTCCAGGATTGCTGATTATTTTACCAGGAGGGATTGCTATAATTGCGACTCGTTTAATTAATCAAGC
>DKYS01000006.1:0-2336 GCA_002493395.1 Turicibacter sp. UBA7094
TTTTTTTATGTTATTTAACAACGATATTAACTAATTTTTTAGGAACGGCAATCGTTTTAACGATTTCTTTCCCAGCCACAAAATTTTGAACATTTTCATGAGCCATTGCGACTTCTAACATGTCTTCTTTTGAAATATCAGCCGCTACCTCAATACGGGCACGTAATTTACCATTTACTTGGGCAATAATCGTAATCGTATCAGAAACTAATTTAGCCTCATCGTATGTTGGCCATGCTTCATAAGTTATTGTATTCGTATGACCAAGTACTGACCAGATTTCTTCTGTGATATGCGGAGCGATTGGATTTAATAATTTCACGAATCCTTCTACATATTCACGAGGAATGCTTGGTGCTTTATACGCTTCATTTACAAAAATCATCATTTGAGCAATGGCCGTATTAAAGCTTAGTTTTTCATAATCTTCTGTAACCTTTTTAACTGTTTCATGATAAACTTTGTCTAATTTTCCATCATTCTCAGTTGTAATTTTTTCTGTTAATGTATGTTCTGGTGTGACAAATAAACGCCATACGCGGTCTAAGAAACGACGGCTTCCATCAAGTCCTTCTGTTGACCAAGCGATGGCTGCATCAAGAGGACCCATAAACATCTCATATAAACGAAGTGTATCTGCACCGTGTGATTCCACAATATCATCTGGATTAACTACATTTCCTTTTGATTTAGACATTTTCTCGTTATTTTCACCTAAAATCATCCCTTGGTTAAATAGACGTTGGAACGGTTCTTTCGTTTCAACAATTCCTAAATCAAATAAAACTTTGTGCCAGAATCGTGCGTATAGTAAGTGTAAAACAGCATGTTCTGCTCCACCAATATAAAGGTCAACTGGTAACCATTCCTTCAATAATTGTTTTGCTTCTTCTGTATTTAAACCAACGTAATCCTGACCTTGTTTCAAGATATAACCAATGTAATACCAGCAACTTCCTGCCCATTGTGGCATCGTATTTGTTTCACGGCGACCTTTAACTCCGTCTTCACGAACAACTTCTAACCATTCTTTTGCATTCGCAAGTGGTGATTCCCCTGTTCCTGATGGTTTAATATTATCCATAACTGGTAACTCAAGCGGTAATTGATCGACATCTAAGACAGACATCGTTCCATCTTCCCATAAAATAACTGGGAACGGTTCTCCCCAATAACGTTGACGTGAGAATAACCAATCACGTAACTTGTAGTTCACTTTACGCGCCCCACACTGATGAGCTTCTAACCACTCAATAACCGCTGCTTTCGCTTGTTCATTATTCATTCCATTAATAAAGTCAGATTCGATATGAGCTCCATCGCCTGTAAAAGCACCTTCTGTCATATCACCCTCAATGACTTGTTTAACTGGTAAATCGTATTTTTTCGCAAATTCGTAATCACGTTCATCGTGTGCTGGAACCGCCATAACCGCACCTGTTCCATAACTTGCAAGTACATAATCTCCAATCCAAACTGGAACTTTTGCTCCTGTGATTGGATGAATCGCATAAGCTCCCGTTGGAACACCTGATTTTTCTTTATTTAACTCCGTACGTTCAAGATCTGATTTTGCTTTTGATGCTTCCTGGTATGCAAGAACAGCTTCCTTACATTCTGGTGTCGTGATTTCACTTACAAGTGGATGTTCTGGTGCTAAGACAGCATAAGTAATTCCAAATACAGTATCTGGACGCGTCGTGAAGACATCAAATGAAGCCTCTTTCCCATCAACTTTAAACGTGATTAACGCCCCTTCACTTTTTCCAATCCAGTTGCGTTGCATATCTTTAATACTTTCAGTCCAATCTAAACCGTCTAAATCTTCTAATAAACGTTCTGCATAATGAGTAATTTTAAGCACCCATTGTTTCATTGGTTTTTTGATAACCGGATGCTCCCCACGTTCTGACACCATTTTTCCGTCTACGTTTAACACTTCTTCATTCGCAAGAACGGTTCCTAACCCTTCACACCAGTTAACTTCAATATCTTTAATTTCTGCTAATCCCATGTTATATAACTGAGTGAAAATCCATTGTGTCCATTTATAATATTTAGGATCTGTCGTGTTTAATTCTTTATCCCAATCATAAGAGAACCCTAATGACTGAATTTGTTGACGGAAAGTATTAATATTAATATCCGTAAACTCACGTGGATCATTCCCTGTATTTAAGGCATATTGTTCAGCTGGTAATCCGAATGCATCCCACCCCATTGGATGTAACACGCGATACCCTTGCATACGTTTCATACGTGAGATGATATCTGTTGCTGTATACCCTTCTGGGTGCCCAACATGAAGTCCAGCCCCTGATGGATAAGGGAACATA
>DKYS01000006.1:2468-8226 GCA_002493395.1 Turicibacter sp. UBA7094
CCTTGCATACGTTTCATACGAGAAACGATATCTGTTGCTGTATACCCTTCTGGGTGCCCAACATGAAGTCCAGCCCCTGATGGATAAGGGAACATATCTAAAGCATAATATTTTGGTTTTGAAGAATCATCAGAAGTTTTAAACGTCTTATTCTCTAACCAATAATTTTGCCATTTCTTTTCAATCTGTTGATGATTAAATGCCATAACATTACCTCCTATAATCTCTATTAAAAAGCCTGACTATGTCTTTTTAACGGGTGACCTTTCACAAATAAAACGCTCATGCCGCTTCTTTTTAAGCATAAAAAAAAGTACCTAAAAAATAGCTAAGGACGTCTTTGACGCGGTACCACCTTAGTTGTAAAAGCTAACCTTAACGAGCTTTTACCTCTTAATTTTTTTAACGCCCAACAGGCGGCAGCCACTACTTTTTGTTCACAACTGCAACTCCAAGGTGAGTTCATAAGGGGTTCTATGCGAATTTCCACCAAACCATTCGCTCTCTTTAATAGCCTCGTCTTACTACTATTCCTTTTCATCGTTTCTATATAAGGTTATTATAGAAAAAATTATATCAAACATTACCCAAAAAACAAGATTTTTTACAAAAACTCGCGTAAAAAAACATCCTTAAATAATATCACGTGTCAGCCTCTTCCCTTCTATGATAAAATAAAATAAAAAAAATGTCAGAATATCCGTTATCTTTGATAAAAATAACCGACACTATAACAAGCACCTAAAGGAGGAAAAGATCATGAATAATCCCTTTCCATATAGTTACTCTGATAAACGATATCACACGCTAAACTACCACCTACGTGAAAAATACCATCAAAAAATATTTAAGGTTATGATTAATGCGGGCTTTACTTGTCCAAATATTGATGGAACAGTGACCTATGGAGGATGTACATTCTGTAGCACTAAAGGAAGTGGAGACTTTGCGGGAAATCCAGAAGATAACTTAAAGACACAATTTAATCAAGTCAAACAGATGATGCATCAAAAATGGCCGGAAGCGGGATACATCGCTTATTTTCAAGCCTTTAGTAATACCCATGCTCCGCTTGAAGTCTTAAAGAAAAAATATGAGGCTGTTTTAGCATGCGATGACAACATCGTCGCCCTCTCCATTGGAACACGCCCAGACTGTCTTCCGAACGATGTCGTTGACTATCTTGGAGAACTCAACCAAAAAGTTGATCTATGGGTAGAGCTCGGTCTTCAAACGATGCACGACCAAACAGGAAAATTAATTAACCGCGGACACAACTATCAAACGCTCGTTGAAGGTGTCCAAAAATTACGAGCGAAAAATATAGATGTCATCATTCATATTATTAATGGACTCCCTAACGAAACACATGAGATGATGCTTGACACAGCAAAAGCAGTCGCTCAACTCGACGTACAAGGAATTAAAATACACTTACTTCACGTTATCGAAGGAACCCCGATGCATAAAATGCTGTCAAAAGGAAAACTAAAACTCATGGAAAAAGAGGAGTATATTGACTTAGTTGTCGATCAATTAGAAGTGCTACCTCCTCAAATGGTTATCCACCGATTAACAGGAGATGCCGTTCGTGAGGAACTGGTTGGCCCAATGTGGAGTTTGAAAAAGTGGGAAGTATTAAATGCAATCGATGATCGCCTAAAAGAACGAAACACTTATCAAGGACGTCTTTATCAAAAGGAGGCGAAATAAGATGGCCCAAACACTTGAACGCATCCTTCCATTTTCAAAGAATCTTTTAGAACGGGCACTAAAACCCGGTGATATTGCAGTTGATGGAACAGCTGGAAATGGGCACGACACCCTGTTCCTTGCAAAACTCGTCGGTGAAACTGGACATGTTTACAGTTTTGATGTTCAAAAGGAAGCCATCGTAAGTACACAGAATAAATTAGATGAGGAAAAATTAACTAACGTCAGTCTCATTCATGATGGACACGAAAATCTTTCCCATTATGTCACACATCCTGTTAGTGCCGCCATCTTTAACTTAGGTTATCTTCCGGGAAGTGACCAATCCATCACCACACAAGGACAGACGACTTGGAAGGCTGTCACAGACCTGTTAACCTTACTCAAAAAAAATGGGATCCTTATCCTCGTGATTTATCACGGGCATCTTGAAGGAAAAGCTGAGCGACACCATCTTGAATCCCGACTTCAAGAATTAGATTCAAAAATCTATCAAGTTCTCACTTATCAATTTACCAATCGAAAAACTGCCCCCTTTATTATCGCCATTGAAAAACTGCATTAAAAAAAGTTACGCTAACGTAACTTTTTTTATTACCCTATTCATATCATCCTTACTTATACTTGACGAATTTTTTCGTATGATGAAATAAAAATCGAGCTCGTAACCCTAAATTTTTCACCATTTTTTTCTCCAATGCCTTAAGTTTTGGATTTTTTCTAATCCCTTCGGCAAGATATAAAGCAAAAAGTCCGTCATTAATCGTTTGATGAAATTCTTTTTCCGGTAAGCGGGCTACCTCTTGCTGAACGTGCTTATACAGGAGAAGTAACTGATCAACGCCTTCGTCAATATCCGTATAATAAGAAAAGAAATTTAATTCTCCATCTTCAATGTCTTCTTGTAAGTCAATAACGTAGTCTAGCATAATGTGTAATTGCTGAACCCCAGGAAACATGGCGTGAAACACCAACTCAGGATCCACTTGATATTTAGACTGATTCATCGCATAAGCCACCATCGTAAAAATGCCGAGCGTTGACCCACAAGCCGCCCCGAATTCAAACCACGTGAGCCCCTTCGCTAACTTCTCGTTTTCTAGTTGTAATTGTTTCAAACGGTCTTCTCGTTCGCTTACTTTTAAATGTTTATACACTTGCAAATCGACATACAATCGGGCAAGTCGTGAAAAATAAGGAAAATAACGGTTGTAATGAGGAATTTTCCTCAAACTTTTTTGACAAATGCGGACTAATAGGTTTAAATATCCTGAATCAAGTTGTTGCGTCTGATATTGATAATAATGTTGACTCGGAGGATCCAATTTAAAAACATCTAGTAACGATTGATGTAATCGCCGAAAATTCGTTTCATTAATCATCGACGTCTGATCGACTAGATTATCTAAATAATCACAAATACTTTGGTAGGCACTCATGAAGCGTAAATAGTCCGATTGATGTTCCTTTGGAACTAAAGAAGCATAAAAGGATGCCCCATAACAATGAAAGGCTTTCTGGCTTAGGCTTGCTAGGGCCTCCTTTTTTAATTTAGGATCCGTTATTTGATGGGCCTGTTTTTCATAAAATGTTAAACACATTTTTGTCTTTGGCTGATAACATCGATAAAATTCCATCATTAGCGCAGGATAAAACATATTCTCACCTCTTTATGCAACTTCCTATAGTGTTGCCTAACCCCTTAACATTCAATCAACATTTTAAAAAAATATTCCTCTTTTTAACAAAAAATTTGATTCGAATCAGCGGTAACCGATTACAACCTCGCCTCTTTCATGCGAGTTTTCTATTTTTTTCCCCTTAAAGGTGATATAATGAATGTGCATTTATGGAAACGGAGGAATAAATAGTGAGGGAGAGTAAATTACAAAAATTATTACATACATTAAGAAAGCATGACCAAAAAAATGACGTTTATAATTACGTGGTTCCAGATTTATGGAATGCTTGGAACTATCAAGGGGAAGAAATGGTGCGCACGAGTTGGGGAGAGCTTATCGTCAATCCATACAACTTCTACAGTGAAGTAATCGAGTCTTACATCTTACCAAAAGCAAAGGAAAACGTGAATTATAATCAGTCAATTAGTCAAATCAATCAAGCATATGAGGCTAAACCTGGCTATTTAGGGGGAGACTGGATCAAAGATTCAGTTGTTTATTCAATGATGGTACGTACATCGACGTCATGGGATCATGACCGCAGCGGTGATTTAGAAAATCATAACTTATACGATTTAAACGAAACGGGAACATTTGTTAAATCATTAGTCTTACTTCCGTTACTTAAAAAAATGGGTGTGGATACGGTTTATATGTTACCTATTTCAAAATTTTCATTAAAAGATAAAAAAGGTGAATTAGGATCTCCTTACGGAGTTTGTAATTTCTTTGAAATCGACCCAAGTTTAAAAGATAATATGACAGGTTCAGACTTAACTGTAGAAGAAGAATTTCAGGCATTCGTTGAAGCATGTCATATTTTAGATATGAAAGTCATGATTGACATCATTCCTAGAACAAATTCAGTTGAAAGTGACTTAATTTTAGAACATCCAGATTGGTTCTACTGGGTATATACCGATACATTCCATGAATATTACCCACCACATGTACCTGGACTTGGTAATACACTTGCGCCAAAACCTGAATACTTACCACAAGTCTATTCATCACAATCTGTATGGAATCACATTCGTAAATTCTCATACGCACCAAACATCATCGATCCTCAAAAATGGGAACGTGTCGTTGAAGAATACCGTCAAACACCAGGAGCTTCTATTTTAGATATCGTTAGTCGCGAATTTGGTTTAACTGTTGCACCTGCCTTCTCAGACCATATTAACGACGTTCAACCACCTTGGACAGATGTTACTTTCTTCCGTATGTACATGGATCATCCGGTTGAGAGCCAAAAATATTTAGGTGGACAAGATCTTCCTCCTTATATCTTATTCGATACAATTAAATCAAATTTATATAAAGGTAATATTATCAACGAAGGATTATGGGCAACTTTATCAAATATTATTCCATTCTATCAACAAAATTATGGAATCGATGGGGCTCGTATCGATATGGGACACGCCCTTCCATCTGAATTAATCCATCGCATTATTGAAAATGCGCGTACAAACGATCCAGACTTCTGCTTCATCGCTGAAGAATTACAAGATGAAAATGCAAAAGTATCACGCGATAATGGATATAACATGATTATCGGATATGGATTCTACCAACAACCTCGTACATTTGAACACCGCACACACAAATTCATGTATGAGTCACGACACTTACCATGTCCAGTATTTGCTGGAGGGGAAACACACGATACTCCTCGTTTAGCTGCTCGCGAAGGTGGACGCACGCTATCAAAAATGTTAACAGTGATGAATATGTTTATGCCTAACGGGGTTCCTTTCATTAACTCAGGGCAAGAGGTTTATGAAATTCAGCCAATGAATACAGGACTTGATTGCCGTGATTATGAACAATATATTTTACCGCACAACGATCGTTACTTCGGAAAATTAGCGTTATTTGATAAATTTGCAATTCACTACTTAAATCATATGCGTTGGGAATTACCTGATACATTAGAAGCTGTTTCACAAATTCGTAAAAACCATTTATCAACGTTTAGAAACTTAAGTAACTTCGTTCCACTTGGATTTGATAACTTAGGTGATCCTGCCATTGGATTTGGATACATTGAAGAAGGAAAACGTGGTCACTTCAACAATAACACTTTCATTATTGTAGCAAGTACAGATATGTATCGTCCAATTGACGTAACAGTACACATTGAAGATTTACGTAAAAATTCAGGAAACACATGGTGTACAGGATCATTATTATTCTCAACTCATGAATGGCAACGTGAAGTTCATGAATTTGACAATAACCATAATTTACGTCTTCACTTACAACCAGGGGAAGTTAAAATCATTAAACTATAATCCTAAGAGGGTCAATACAATCGTGTTGACCCTTCTCTTATTCCCTTTTCTTAAATTAGAAAG